>JABDAW010000098.1 GCA_013288905.1 Bacteroidota bacterium
GTATTAATCAGAATCCTAAATCCCTTTCTTCCCAAAGATTTATCTTTGCCATCACGACATCATAATTTTTCCACTGATTAAACTAACTATTATATGAATATATATCCCAAAATATCAATGAACAAATATTTCCTTTTCATCTGCTTTATTCTTCTATGCTCTCTTTCAAATGCCCAAACATCTGAAGGCAGGTTTTTGATTGGAACCAGCATCAATTATACCAATCAGATTAACGATAATTATGATGCACAGGGTAACCTTAACGGTCTGCAATTGACGAACAATAATCTTAGTATTTATTTGCAGGCAGGATATATGGCTACAGACTTTCTTGCCATTGGTCTTTCGGCAAATTATGTGGATAATAAGGTGGTGAATCAAAACCTTCCAGCCACACAATTTACTTCCATCAGCAAGACTTGGTATTATGGTATTTTTGGAAGGACTTATACCAGGATTACAGAGAAATTATATTTCAATAATTCGCTTTCCATCAGTATTCAATCGGGCACTAACAATGCTGTTACCGATAGTATTAAGGCGGGCTCTCAAACTCCTACTTCTTTAAAGGTGAGCGGATACATCATTAATTATGCCCCTGGTTTAAGTTATTTTCTAAATGACTGGTTCTCTATCAATGCCTCAATTGGCGTGGCTTCTTATGACCATTTGACTACCACTATTACATCAGGTTCTTTTACCGGGACTTCTACTTCTAATGGTCAATTCAACTTGAGCGTTCCTCTTGCAAACTTTAATTTTGGAATAGACTTTTACTTCGGTAAGGCTTCAAACGCTGTTGTCACTCAAAGCCGCTAAGCATAGTATTCTAATTTTACGATTTATTGAGATACTCTTTTGTCAAATTCCAAATCTTAACTTACCAAGCTTTATCCACCAGTAATGGCACAAAGCTGAATTCCTGTAATTTCCTGGTCTCGAATGTTTCCTTGTCTATTTTTGTCAAGACTGTCATGATTTGAATTGACCCTTTGCCCACTGGTATCACCAATTTCCCTCCGACTTTTAATTGCTCTTTTAAATCTTCCGGAATGAAGGGTGCGCCTGCGGTTACTAATATTTTATCGAAGGGTGCATAATTTGGCAAGCCCTTGTATCCGTCTCCGTAATATAATTTTGGGGTATAGCCTAACTGGGGTAGCAATGCTTTTGTTTTCTCGAATAAGGATTTCTGCCGTTCGATGCTGAAAACCTTCGCGCCGAGTTCCATTAATACTGCTGTCTGATAGCCCGATCCGGTTCCTATTTCCAAAACCTTATCCCCCTTTTTTATTTCCAATAATGTAGATTGATAAGCCACCGTGAAGGGTTGAGAAATCGTCTGTCCGGCACCGATTTGGAAGGCGGTATCCTTGTATGCGAAGTCCAGAAAGACATCGTCTATGAACAGGTGTCGTGGCACCTTTTCGATGGCTTTCAGGACAGCTTCATCAGATATTCCTTTCGATTTTATTTCCTCGACCAATTGTTTTCTAAGCCCTTTATGTTTGAAATTGTCTGTCATTCCCAATAATTATTTGTGTAGAAGGCTGCAAATTTACAGCAATTAAAGCAAAAGAAATTCAACCGATTTCTATATTTAATGAAAGATTAGAGAGTTTATTGCCAATTCAGGTCATTAAACATTAATATCCCCTTATTAATAAATTCCATCTAATCACTTCCAAAATTCCTCCTTATATAATAAGACTTTCTGCCGAAAATGTCCTCAAAAAAGTGTCTGGAAGGCATATCTGCCTTCTGAAAGCTTCCGGACACTCGTCTGGGAGGCATATCTTCCTTCCGATGCCTCCCGTACGTCCGTCTGGAAGGCATCGGAAACTTCAGTTGCCCTCCAGACACACGTCTGGGAGGCATCGGAAGCTTCAGTTGCCTCCAAGATGCGTGTCTTGGAGGCATTGGAAACTTCAGTTGCCTTCCAGACACATGTCTGGGAGGCATCGGAAGGAAGATATGCCTCCCAGACAGTTTTATGATAGAAAATGGGGTGTATAAACCAGGAAAATAAGGTAGATTTTAAGGAATAGTCATTCAGAATACATACCTTATATATAACTACCGTATACCGACATCTATTAAATTGATTAAACTCACCACTGATTTCACAGATTAACACAGATTTTAAACTAAAAAATCTTTGTTAATCTGTGAAATCAGTGGTGAAAAAATTTGTTCAATAGATGTGGGTACACGGTAGATATATAATGAGACTTGCTTTTGCAATTATAATCGTAGTTATTAATGGAAGTCCATCCAAAATTCTAAATTCGCCCCAAATAAAAATATATGTTGAAGATAGGGTTGATAGGAGCGGGGCATTTGGGGAAGATCCATTTGAGGCTTTTAAAGGAAATTAAAGAATTTGAATTAATTGGTTTTTACGATCATGACGAACCCCATACTTTTCTTGCCGAGAAGGAATTCGGGGTTAAGGGATTCAGGAGTTTTGAAGAATTGGCAGCCAAAGTTGATGTGATAGACATCGTTACGCCTGCCGTATCTCACTATGAATATGCCAATGCAAGCCTGCGAATGTCGAAGCACATTTTCGTCGAGAAGCCGCTCACTTTCTCAACTGATGAAGCACGGGTGCTGGTCGCCCTTGCATCGGAGGCGAATGTGAGGGTGCAGGTCGGGCATGTCGAGCGATTTAATCCGGCTTTTGTGGCTGCACGACCCTTTATTAAATCACCGATATTCATTGAATCCAAGCGATTTGCACAATATAATCCACGCGGAATGGATGTCTCTGTAGTGATGGATGTCATGATTCATGATATAGATATAGTATTGAATATTGTCAAATCTCCTGTAAAAAGAATTACTGCAAGCGGCATGAATATCATTGGGAAAACTGCGGATATGGTGAATGCAAGACTTGAATTCGATAATGGATGTGCAGCCAATCTGACCGCCTGCAGGGTCGGCATGGAAAATAAAAGGGAGCTGATGATATTTCAAAATGATGCATGTATAACGATAGATTTCTTGGGAAGGCAAACCAATGTGATAAGCCTTAAATCAAAACCGGGAACTATTGACGGGGAGGAATTCGCCAGGGAATTGGCGACCAGAAAAGGGGAAAATATCCTGAAATTTGAGGCACCTCCAATCATTGAAACCAATGCTATCAAGAGCGAATTGGAAAGTTTTGCTCAAGCAATAATCAGTAACAGCGAAACATTAGTTACTGTCGAGGATGGCTTTGATGCAGTGAATATTGCAAATAAAATTGATAAGAATTTGAATCTTAAAGTTTAGGCTTATACTGAATGTCTTTCAAAAAATCTTCATCCAAAAACTTAAACAATTAATATTTATGTTCTTCGTTAATTGTGAATTATTGTTAATACCAAAATGACCACTATAAAACGATTTCTGTCAATTCTCCTGTTATTTTTTTTGTTTCATTCCTGCTCTGTTTTTGATCCACCCGGACAAATTCCATCCTATATCCATATTGATTCCATTGGTTTGACTGCAAATTATACTACTGATGGCACGGCATCTCACAAAATTACTGATGCCTGGGTCTATGTGGATCAGGTACTGAATGGTGTTTATGCAATGCCAGCAACGATACCGATTCTGGCATCAGGCGTACATGAAATAGATGTACATCCTGGAATCCTTGTTGATGGTATTCAAGCTACTCGCGAGTCCTATCCTTTTTATACCTTCTACTCTAATAATTATAATCTGACAACCCAACAAATCACTACGATTAATCCTACTGTTACTTATTATCCCGGAATTGTGCCGACCTGGTATGAAGATTTTAGATCAGGAATGACTATGCAAAATGTAAGCCCCGGGATTTATGACACTTTGAAAATAGTGCCGACTAATGCTTTTCCGGGAGAGACCCCAAATTGTGGATATGCATATTTGTATTATACCCCGAATAATATTAATACCAGTTATTTTGAATATAATACAAGTATTTTTCCACTTCCTACTGATGGTAGTCGTTCGGTATATCTTGAAATGAATTATATGAGCACAAATACGATTCGTGTCGGGGTTCTTCCTATAGACCCGACAAATTCTTATACCTATATTGATGATACTGTTTTAGAAATCAATCCTTCATTAACCTGGAATAAGATATACATAGATCTGACATCTGTTTGTGGCTCATACCCTGGTTCTTCATTTAGAATATTCATAGCAGCATTGCTGGATCCAGGACTAAATAATGCCCAGATTTATATAGATAATTTAAAGTTGCTTCATCAATAATCTAAGTGAATAAAACGCTACTTACCATAAAATATCTCCTGTTAGATTTTGCATCTGCAGCCATAGCATGGACATTGTTTTATGGGTATCGCAAAGTTAATATTGAGTATTTTCATTACGACCAGCTCTCACAATTTATCAAGGACAGGAATCTTGATTATGCTTTAATTTTTATTCCACTGTTTTGGATCATCTTATATTCGATAACCGGCACTTATTTTAATATCTACCGGAAATCCCGACTCAAGGAACTGGGTCAGACTTTGTATATTTCATTGATAGGGGTATTAATAATATTCTTTACCCTTTTGCTTGATGATAAAATTACAAATTACAAAACCTATTATCATACTTTCTTTGTTTTACTTGGGCTTCATTTTGGATTGACTGCTCTATTTCGATTCATGTTATCGAGTAATCTTGCTCATAAGATTCAAAAGAGAATCATTGGATTCAATACCATCCTTGTAGGCAGCAGCATCAAGGCGATTAACCTCTTTAATGAATTTGAATCTCAAAGAATTTCACAAGGAAATAAATTCATTGGTTATGTCCACGTTGATGAAACTAATGGTAGCGATCTTGAAAAATCTTTAAAGCATATAGGCAGCATAAATGACATTGAGAAGTTCATTAAAGAATTTAAAGTTGAGGAAATAATCATTGCAATAGAATCCTCAGAACATGAAAGCCTTCGCAAGATAATCAACCTTCTTGAAGATACTAATGTCATCATCAAAATCCTTCCTGATATGTACGACATCCTGTCTGGTTCTGTCAAGATGAATGCCATTTTCGGCGCGCCCCTGATAGAAATTTATCCTTCCCTGATGCCCACCTGGCAGCGATTTGCTAAGAGAGCATTTGATATTTCCTTTTCATTATTTGTTTTGATTTTCCTGTCTCCGCTTTATCTCATCACGGCAATTGGAGTCAAGCTGTCTTCCAAAGGTCCTATATTATACAGCCATGAAAGAATCGGAATGCACGGCAAGCCTTTTATTATTTATAAATTCAGATCCATGTACTCAAATGCAGAGAATGGCAAGCCCATGCTTTCCAGTCAAAATGATGACAGGATTACTCCTTTTGGTAAGTACATGCGACAGTTCAGGCTGGATGAGATTCCACAATTCTTCAATGTTCTTAATGGAGATATGTCGGTAGTAGGTCCTCGTCCTGAGCGTCAATATTTTATTGATCAGATAATGGTTACAGCTCCGCATTATCGTCACTTGCAAAAGGTTCAGCCTGGAATCACTTCATGGGGGCAGGTCAAGTTTGGTTATGCCGAGAATGTCGAACAGATGATAGCTCGCCTTAAATATGATATTATATACATAGAAAATATGTCTCTAGCCTTGGACTTTAAAATACTTATCTATACAGTGAAAATAGTTTTGCAAGGAAGAGGGAAATAGCAAATAGGATAAACGAATAATAAATTGATTAATATGAATAAAATTACAGTCATCGGAGCTGGTACAATGGGAAATGGAATTGCACATGTATTCGCACAAAAGGGATTTAATGTTTCGTTGGTAGATGTTTCCCAGGAGGCTTTGAACAAAGGTCTTTCAGCTATTGCCAAGAACCTTGACAGAATGGTTGCGAAAGAAAAAATTACTGTTGAAGACAAGGAGAAAACTCTTGGTAATATCAGAGGTTACAATGAATTGGAAGCTGGTGTTAAGGAGTCAGAATTAGTGATCGAAGCTGCCACCGAAAACGTAACCATCAAGCTCAATATCTTCAAGGAATTAGATAAGATTTGTCCTCCTCATGCCATCCTTGCTTCCAATACATCTTCGATTTCCATTACCAAAATAGCTTCTGTTACCAAGCGCCCTGATAAGGTCATTGGGATGCATTTTATGAACCCTGTTCCGGTGATGAAGTTAGTTGAAATTATCAAGGGATATTCTACCTCTGATGAAGTTACAAAACAAATTATTGAACTTTCAAAAAAGTTAGATAAGATTCCTGTCGAGGTCAATGATTACCCAGGTTTTATTGCCAATAGAATCTTGATGCCCATGATTAATGAAGCAATCATCTCTCTATTTGAAGGCGTGGCTGGAGTTGAAGAGATTGACAGTGTCATGAAGCTCGGCATGTCTCATCCGATGGGACCTTTGCAACTTGCCGACTTTATTGGCTTGGATGTATGTCTGTCTATTTTGAATGTTCTTCACGATGGCTTTGGCAATGCAAAATACGCTCCTTGTCCATTGCTGGTAAATATGGTAACCGCGGGAAATCTTGGTGTTAAATCAGGAATGGGTTTTTATGAATACACCACGGGAAGCAAGGAATTGAAAGTAGCAAAAAGTTTTAAAGTTCCGGCATAACATTAAACTCGATCGTCCTTTTGTGTTGTAGATTCGCGAGCGCAGAACTATAATAAACGAATTTATTTTATCCGTCTGAATAATACAGTGATTTTATTTCAAGTCATTTTGCAAAATATTTTCCATTTTTGTTAATCCAGAGACTATCATTTCTATTATTGTAAATATATATTGATTTTGGTATCACTCTTGATGTTTTCTTATTAATAGAAAAATTAATATGAAAACGTTGAATAAAATAAAAGCAAATCTTATTGTAATCCTTCTTATTGTGTTGCTTCAATCCTGTATCGGGATTACCTTTTGGGTACATAAGGACAAGGATAAAACTGCCGCAGATTCAACTGCTATGGTCAAGAATACTGCGAGAGATTCGACCAATAAAGTGAGCGATTCTAAGATGATTAAATGAGTTGGAGAATAAAAATATTCTTTAAGGATTCCTGGTATCTCGTCAAGACATCCGCAATAGAATTTATAAATGACAACGGGCTCAAATTAAGTGCGTCATTGTCCTATTATACTATTTTTTCATTGCCGCCATTGTTATTAATCATCATTTCTTCTTGTGGAATATTCTTTGGCGAGGATGCTGTGGCGGGAAGAATCTATTATCAAATCAATGGCCTGTTGGGCAATGTGGTAGCAATGCAAATCCAGGAGATGATAAAGAGCATAAAGTTCTCCGGGGATAACCATATTGCGATTTATCTGGGCGTGATTATATTGATAATAGGGGCTTCCGGAGTCTTTGCAGAAATTCAGGAATCCATAAACTATATCTGGGGATTGCAGGCTAAACCCAAAAAAGGACTTATCAAATTCATTAAAAACAGAATCATATCCTTCTCTATGATTGGTGTATTCAGTTTCTTGTTTTTGGTCAGTTTAATAATCAATTCCCTGATGGATGTATTGAACAAAGTCTTCACCATTCGCTTCGATTATTTCATTACCAAACTTTATTACATTGGCAATCTCTCTATTTTGTATATTTCCATAACAATTCTTTTCCTGATTATTTTCAGGACTATGCCCGACGGAAAAGTCGCTCTCAAAGATGGTTTAATCGGTGCCTCCTTCACTGCCCTTTTCTTCATGGCAGGCAAGTTCGCCATCGGTGCCTACCTTGGCAATTCAAACATAGCATCGGCTTATGGTGCTGCTGGTTCTGTGATCGTAATTCTTGGATGGATATATTATTCTGCCATCATTCTTTATTTCGGAGCCGAATTCACAAAAGTCTATGCTTATACGTTCGGAAAGAAAATCATTCCCAAAGAGTATTCTGTGAAAATTAATAAAGAAAACCGTTAATCAGTGATTGCAATTTGCAAATTTATTTCTCAATTAAACAAGAAGGCGAATAACAAATAATCACCTTGTAATTACAAAGCTGGCAGCATATAGAATGGCATCAAATTTGGAAACCTGTTTTTAATTGATTAATAAAAAACAATAACAATAAAAAATTAAGAAAATGAAAAAGTCTGAAATTATTCCAACACCTGATTCTATCAAGGAGGAAGCAAGAAACAAATCAAAAGGAGGTAGTAAATTATTAAAATCCTTAATCGTTATTCTTATGTTTTTATCTGCGATTTTGGTAGCCTCTTGTATTGTCTTTGTTCGTCATCCGCACTACCATTAATGGTATTTGTCCTGAAAATTCAGGATATATAGTTGCCGATCGTGCCTTATTCAGTTTCAAGCTCAAATATTTTAGAGAGGAGATAGAATTGCAAAAATAATTTATCAAACTTCCCACAATTATTTTTTCTTTAATTATCTTCAATTATTCCCCCTAAATAAAAATATACACAGCAGTTATTAATATCCTTGGTCAGTGCTATTTTTTCAAGGAACATTGTTTCTTCTATATCAGTAATGACACGGTAATCTCTATAGGATGACATTACTTTCTTTATCGTGGCAAAGGTGATGTTTAATTGATATAATTTATGATCCGTCGAACTGTTTTTTATCTGTTGAAAGTAAATATTATTGTCCACCGTTTCTTGAATTATCGGCTGTATAATATCTGATACTTCATCGAACCGGATGCCGACCTTGTTTATGTTTTCCGGAGTAAGAGGCTCTTTGGAAAATTCCATTTGCATGAGATATATCTGGTCAAATACTTCGCTTAATTTTTCATTAAATTCATTACGGATAATTTTCATCTGATTGTGTGACAAGGAGTCCAGGCAGGGCAGATAGCATAGATGGTTGGTATATAAATGATCAATATCTGTCAGGGGTTCCGTATCCCTGACACTTTTACTTTGCATCATATTCATCTCATAAATAGCTTTGATATGATAGTATGTAGGACTATCAAGCCCTTCAAACATAGTCAATCGAAACTGAAACCAATTTTCCTCTGGAATCGAATCTAAAATACTCAAGGATTTATCTTCGAGGAACCCTATCATAGATTCCAAATTATTTGTAATCACCCATGATTCTGATGCTGTATATACATCACCCTTGAGGATTCTCATATTCTTTTCCATGCCCCCGAGATGCATCAATTCCTGTTTAGTTTTCGCTTTCTTATTTCTTAACTTTGTCAGGTCTTTGTAAAATTGATCTATATCTTCTTCCGGAGGTCCTACGCCAAGGTCTGTAAAGTAATATTTATAGCAGTAAATAATATCCTTGTCCTTCATGGTATCCCTGATATGATGGAGTCTCAGATTCCTTATATTCTTCGAGATGGCATGAAATCTATCAGCGAACAACATACCTGTTTTTATGA
>JABDAW010000099.1 GCA_013288905.1 Bacteroidota bacterium
AGTTTCCTAAACTTTTGATATGGGTTCGATTCCCGTCGAGGCTACAACGATTATCTCAAGTTAATATGTAAAACCTGTTTTTACCGATTGTTGGGGATAAATAAGATCAAGACGCAATCACCAAAAAGTAGTTTTTCTTGCCTTTTTGACAGAGGATAATGGTTTCCTGGAGGAGGTCGGCGGCGGAAATAATCCTTTCGATGCCCTCGATTTTCGATTTATTGATAGACACGCCGCCTGCCTGAACCATTTTTCTTGCCTCGCCTTTACTTGGAAAGATTTGGGTTTTATCGGCTAAGAAATCAATGATGGAGATGCCTGCTTCGAGGTCGGTTTTGGAGATATTAAATTGCGGTACGCCTTCAAAAACATCCAGCAAATCTTCCTTGCTTAATGAAGCAAGCATTTCGGCGGTTCCATTGCCAAATAAAATCTCGGAAGTCGAGAGCGCAGTCTCATAATCGGCCTCCGAATGCACACGAATCGTGATGTCTTTGGCGATGGCTTTTTGGAGAATGCGAAGGTGAGGAGCGGCATGGTGCTGTGCCTCCATTTCCTCGACTTCGGCTTTGGTGAACAGGGTAAAAATACGGACGTATTTCTTGGCATCTTCATCCGATGAATTCAACCAGAATTGATAGAATTTATAGGGCGAAGTTTTCTTTCTGTCCAACCAAATATTTCCTGATTCAGTCTTCCCGAATTTGCTGCCATCGGCTTTGGTAATGAGGGGGCACGTAAGGGCGAAGGCATCACCGCCATCCTTACGACGAATCAATTCGGTACCCGTCACGATGTTGCCCCATTGGTCGGAAGCACCCATCTGAATCTTGCAGTTTTTATTTTTATTAAGCCAATAAAAGTCGTAGCCTTGAATCAATTGATAAGCGAATTCGGTGAAGGAAATTCCAGTCTCCAATCGCTTCTGAACAGAGTCCTTAGACATCATATAATTCACTGTAAGATGCTTGCCAATCTCCCGAAAGAAATCAAGCGCGGTCATGTCCTTGAACCAATCAAAATTATTTACCAATTCCGCAGAATTAGCTCCGCAATTGTAATCAAGAAACTGCCCCAATTGAGCTTTTACACCCTCTTCATTCTTTCTCAAAACCTCTAACGAAAGAAGATTCCGCTCTTCAGATTTTCCGGAAGGATCGCCAATCATACCAGTAGCACCGCCCACCAATACCATCGGTTTATGCCCTGCTAATTGCAGATGTTTCAGCATCATAATCGGCACCAGATTCCCGATGTGTAATGAATCAGAAGTTGGGTCGAAGCCCACATATCCCGCAGTCATTTCCTTTTTTAATTGCTCCTCCGTGCCAGGCATGATGTCGTGAATCATCCCACGCCATCTCAATTCTTCAACAAAATTTGTCATAATAATTTTCTTTTTAATGAAGGGCAAAGAAACTATTTTAGAGGGATATTATAAATTTGCAGCCATGAGGAAGATAGAAGATTTGTTGAATGAATATGGCGAAAGCCACCAGAATCCTGTGAATAAAATCATTCATTGGGTATGTGTGCCGGTGATATTTTATTGCACCATCGGCTTGATATGGTTGATACCTGTGCCCGATGCTTTTAAGGAATTTTCCTTCCCGATTAATTGGGCAACTATTGGGATGGTGGTGGTTTTTGTCTATTATTCACAGCTCTCGCGAAAGCTTTCTTATGGAATGATTTTTATCTTTTCCGGTATTATCGGGATGCAATATCAATTGATGAAAACTTATGGAAATAATCTTTGGCTACCTTTAGTGATTCTCTTTGTAGTAGCTTGGACTGGACAATTCATTGGGCATAAAATCGAAGGGAAGAAACCATCTTTTTTTCACGATATTCTGTTTCTATTAATCGGACCGCTTTGGATATTGAATTCCATATTTGAATTCTTCAAAAGGAAGTTTTAAGTGAAATGAATAGGTCATTCCCCAAGAAACAACTTGTTTTTTCTATTCTTCATGATTTTGATGGCTCAAAACATACCTCTTTTTCCTTAATTCAGGTTTTTGAAGTTTCAAAATACATATCTTTTTTGTCAATTCCTGACCATAAACTGCCAGAAAAGATATCTTTCCTGGCAGTTTATGGTCAGGAAATCCCGAGAAAACTCGTTGTTATTCCAAACTATTAAGCATAGATAACCAATACTGGGACTAATACTAAACCTTCTTTCCTCCTCGTTAAATCATCAATAATGAAGAAACTTTATTCCATATTCTTTGTCCTTCTTTTCATTTCTTGCGAATGTTATTGCCAGACTATTGGGAAGGATATGGTGTATTTTGAATTCGATAAATATGACTTGACCAAGGATGCCATTCATAATCTTGATAGCCTTAGTAAATTGATTACAAAGTATGCAGCTAGGGTTGAAAAGATTGAGATTGGCGGGCATTGTGATTCGATGGGAGAGCATGGTTATAACGATCATTTATCGAATCAAAGAGCTACTGCCGTGAATGATTATCTGATTTCAAAAGGAGTCAAGGATTCTTTAATAAAACATGTTGATTACTTCGGGAAACGCAAGCCCATTACCAACAACAATGACTCTGCTGAACGTGCTAAGAATCGAAGGGTTGAGATTACTGTTTATTGGATTAAGAGCAAGGCTGTGGCTGCCAAATCCAAAGAAGAAAAACCCAGTAAGGATGGATATGTTCAGCATAAGGCTATCAAGGTTTCACTGGATAGTTTGGGGAAGATTGGCGACCTGGATGAGAATACCACGATCGTTCTGCCTAATCTGAATTTCTATGGTGGAAGGCATCATTTGATACCTTCTGCCTATCCCACATTGGATAAATTGTTGGAGATATTAAAAGATAATCCTACTTTCAAAATTGAACTTCAAGGGCATGTTTGTTGCCAGGAACCGGGGTTCGGGTATGATGGTTTTGATTGGGATGATGAGGATAATCAATTGTCATTAAACCGTGCTCGTGCCATCTATGATTACCTTATCAGCAAAGGGATTGACAGAAATCGGCTTGCTTATAAAGGTTTTGGTGGAGGACATAAATTAGTCCCCGAGATTACCGAAGAAGATCGTCAGACAAATCGTAGAGTGGAGGTTAAATTGATCAGCAAATAGATTTATACTAAGACACAAAGTACATATCCACCTCCCCTTTATTCTTTGTCTGTATCTTGCCCCGATGAGAACAGGTAAATTTGTCTTTGATTAATTCAAAAGTGCTGCCGGAGATATTCACTTTACCAGCTTCTCCACTGCTTTCCATGCGTGATGCAAGATTAACAGTATCGCCCCAGATGTCATAAGCAAACTTCTTTACTCCTACTATTCCTGCTACTACCGGTCCGGTATTAATTCCTATTCTAATCTCAAAAGGAAGTTCGCCATTGGCAATCTTTTCTTTGTTATGCTTTGCCATAAAATCACAAATCTCAAGGGCTGCTTTTACTGTATCTTCGGCATGGGTTTTATTCGCAACAGGCAATCCACCGGCACACATATAAGCATCACCAATGGTCTTGATTTTTTCTATTCCATGCTTGTGAATGATATTATCAAATGCCGAGAAACAGTAATCTATTTCCTTGACTAATTCAGAGGGAGTCATCTTCTCACTTATCTTGGTGAAGTCTTTGAAATCGGTGAACATTACACTGGCTTCAATAAATTCTTTAGCATCTGCCGAACCCTTATGTTTGAGTTCTTCTGCTACTTCTGATGGAAGGATATTCAATAAGAGTTCATCACTTTTCTTCTTGCCTTCTTTGATATTATTCCGCTGACGAAAGAAAACAATAGCAAAGACAACCATGATAGCCAAACCAGCAAGTAACCCTATTTTCTGTTGCTTTTGTTTCTTTATTTCTACTGCTGCCACGGCATCTTTTTTAGCCTGCATAGCATTGAGAGAATCCTGCTTCTTGCCGAAATCATAATTCATTTGCAGAGCAACTGTCTTCTTCGTGTTTTCAGTATTTACAAGGCTATCGCGAGCAATAATCCATTGTTTATAATATTCCAGAGCTTCTTTATAATTACCTTGTGCGCTATCCAGTTGAGCAAGCCATTCATAGCTCGTTTTAATATATGCCAAGTACCCTATTTCTTTGGCTAATGCCAATCCCTCATTAAGATATTTTGATGCTTCTTTATATTTTTTTTCTTTGAAATAATCTGCCCCGACATTAAGATCTGCCACAGAAATATCATCCTTGCTCCCCATCTCCTGAGATATCTTTAATGAGGCTAAGTGATTCTTCAAAGCCTCTTCATATTTACCTTGTTTAAGATATACAAATCCCATATTTACATAGCACAATGACATTAAACTTTTATCCCCTAATTCTTCACCCATTTTCAAAGATAATTGCTGATACTTTAATGCCTCAGAAAAATCTCCCATTCCTGCATACAGTGCTCCTATATTTCCATACGAATTTGCAATATCTGATTTATTACCTAATTCTTCCTTAATTTTTAATGATGGTAAAATATACCTCAAAGCTTCCGAATAATTATTTTGTTCTCCATAAGTAATGGCAATGGCATCCAGGTTTTTTGTTTGCCATTCCTTATTTCCCATCGCTTCATTAATCTTTAAAGCATCAAAGAATAACTTTAAGGCTTCGCTGCTTCTTCCCTGGACTCTATATACACTGCCAATGTTGCAGTACGAACCAGCAATCCCTTTTCTATCACCTATTTCCTGTCTTATCTTCAAAGCTTTGTTATGAGCCTCTATTGCCGGCAGGTAATTATTTTGATTGAAATTAATAATCCCAAAACTATTGTAAGCATTACCTATTCCTTTTTTATATCCTATCTGTTCAGACAGCGCCATGCATTGTTTTGCATAATACATGGAAGTATCAAGATTATTGCCCCAATAGGCACGCGATAGTTCATAAATAATATTTGCAGCAGTGGTATCATACATGGCAGGGGCATGGCTGCCGAACTCTTTCCTGGCAGCATCATGTTTTTTAAGTGCAGTTAATAACGAATCAACTTGGTGCTGGTCTTGGGCGACAATAGTGAATAGTGAACAGTGAATAGTGAACAACAGGAGGACGATGATTCTTTTCATTGCAGTAATTGCTTTTATTAATCAGAGGGCAAAAGTAGGAATTCGGGATTAACTTTACCTAAGTTGCAAGTATAAGTAAGTTGAGGTAAATCCGATTCACATCTAAAACACAAATCAAGAGATCTACTATAAAATGATTTTCCTTTACTGTTATTATCATCACCTTTGCGGTTATTATCATCACCCTTGCAGTTATTATCATCACCTTTGCGGTTATTATCATCACCCTTGCAGTTATTATCATCACCCTTGCGGTTATTATCATCACCTTTACTATAAATGTCTTCACCTTTACCATAAATGTCTTCCCATTTATCGGAAAAGTCTTTACCCCAACCATCATAACCTATAATTAAACAGGGTTTGATATCTTAAATAGAAACAAAATACATATCTACCTCCTCCTTGTTCTTAGTTTGAATCTTCCCGCGATGAGAACAGGTGAATTTATCCTTCACCAATTCAAAAGTAGAACCGGAAATATTCACCTTCCAGCCTCTATCTGGCTTTTAATTCTTGAAACAAGGTTGAATATTCCTAACTTTCAAACATATCCAATTTCCCTTATTCTTCATTTGAACCTTCAAACTGGAGTAATAATCTTTAATGAATTCGGTTTAATGGAAAATAAAGTTTCCTCCTCCAGGAATACTGGCTCGCCATCTATATGAGCAATCTTTTTATCATATTTAATAAGAGAAACCTGATCCGCTTTAATAACTTCCACAAAAGGCAGAAGATGAATTTTATTGTGGAATAAGGCATAAGCCAACTTAGGGAATTGCCAAAATTTGAAAGGCTTGAGAATACATATTTCCATAATGCCATCCTGTACATTTGCCTGTGGATTAATGACAGCATTGTTGCCAAACTGAGAGGCATTGGCAAAGGTAATCAACAAAGCCTTATGCTCGATCACAGAACCATTAATCATCATCTTGTAATTCTGATTTTTATACCTCGGAAACTCTCTCAACACCACTTTTATGTAAGAAGAAAATCCGCGTTTTCCATACATCGCAAATTCATGGGCGATGTGCGCATCGAAGCCCACGCCGCATATACCGATGACTGTTTTAGAATCAGCATTCATGGTATCAATGGAAATAACTTTGCCTGTATTGATGACATTCAATGCCATCTTCATATCATGTGGAATATGAAAATGATTAGCAAAACCATTCCCCGAACCGGTAGGAATAATCGCTAATGCGGTATCGCTCCCAATAAGGCTGCTCGCCACTTCATTGATGCTGCCATCACCACCTACAGCAACGACAGCAAAGTAACCATTCTCCGCAGCCTGCTTGGATAAACTGATACCGTGCCCTTGCTTTTCAGTAAAGACAATCTCATAATGAAATTGAGATTTATCAAGATACTGCTCGACATATTTTACAATATTCTTGTGCTTCCCAATCCCCGAAGCAGGATTAATGATAAACCGAATTCTCTTCTTATTCATGCCGCAAAATTATTAAATGGAAGGTATAAGGTATAAAGGTATAGGGAATAGGGGTAGAAAGGTATAGGGGTATATCGCCTTTATACCTCAATTCCCTATACCTTTATACCCCTGTTCCCTATACCCAAACTTGTTATTAAGCATCGCCTGGTTGTATTCCTGAATGATAGCTTTTAATTTTCTTTCCATAGAATCCTTGATAGCTGGTTGCTTATTCAAGATATTATTCCTCATCAATGGATCCACAAGAAAGTTATTCATGAAAAGACTTTTGTTGCCATCAAATTGCAAGGAATAATTATCATATATAAGTTGATAAATTCCCTCCAAAGAATTAAAAGCACAATGACTGCCTGCAGAATCAAATCCACTCAAACCAAAGGAATGGAAAGGCTTTTGGTAATGAAGGTAATCTAAAATAGAAGGGATAATATCAACCTGCTGAATGATGGTTGCACGGCGACCTTTAAGACCGGAATTATGTTGATAAAAGATGATTGGAATACGATATTTCCCAACAGGAGTTTGGTATTGAGGATACTCGGAATCAAAAGTATGATCGGCAGTAATCACAAACAAAGTAGAGTCAAACCAAGGCATCTTGGAAGCGGTTTCAAAGAATCTCTTCAATGAATAATCAGCATAGCGAATGACCTGATGCACAGGCAAAGTCCCCTTCTTGAAAGTGTTCTTATATTGCTCCGGCAAAGTATAAGGATGATGCGATGAAAGACTGAATATGCAACTAAGAAAAGGTGTCTTGGTTTGGTTTAATTGATTAGCAAAATACTGGAAGAATGGTTCATCGAATATTCCCCATTTGCCATCATAATCCTTATCGTTATTATATTCCTTTCGTCCATAATAATTCTCAAAGCCAACAGACTTTGTGAAACCATCAAAGCCCATAGTTCCGTTAGTTCCGCCATGAAAAAAGGAAGTGGCATATCCTTCCTGTTTCAGTATATCTGCGACACCAATAATTTTATCTCCTGAATATTGTGAGGTGATGAAAGGCTCGTTCATCAGGACCGGCATTCCCGCCAATACCGCAGGAATTCCTTCAATAGATTTCTTTCCGTTTGCAAAACCATTAGTAAAAACCAGGCTCTCATTGATCAATGAATCCAGGAAGGGAGTATAGCCGGGATAGTCATTCAAAGCACCAATATATTCCTTTGAGAAACTTTCCAAAATAATGATGACTACATTCATCTTCCTGAAAGATTCATCATTCTTAAATTGATGAATAGGATTGAAGATGGAAATGGTAGTTTTATCATCAAAATATTTTTCTGAAGACAGTTTGGTTTTACCAAGGGTCTTAATCAAGGTAAATGTAGTATTCAATACCAGAGGGGCATCTTGTGGAGAGCCGTACTCCGCAGCATTAAAGATACTCAAAGGACGAAGTTGCAAGCCACCACGAGCACCAAGAACAGTAAACGTCCCGACGATAATTATAGTAGCGATGGTAGCGAAATTACTTGTTCTTTTAAAAGAATAATTCTTTAAAACAGAAGTTCGGTTATATAACTTAATCATCAGAAAAATCATCAGGAGAATAATAATTGCCACATACCAGTAATCCTTAATGAATTGAGGCAGGGTATTCTTGAAGTCATCACTCATCTCCGCCATATCAAAAGCATCCATTGTACCTCGTTTGAGGGTGAATTTATAATAAACAATATCAGAGCAATTCAAAACGATAACAGGGATATTCACAACAAAGAAAAGGATCTTTAATACTGATTGATAAGTCTTGGAAGTAAAGCCATTAAAGGGAATCAGGTGCATAAGAATAAATAATCCATTAGTAAAGGCAATAGCAGAAATATCAAATCGGATACCCCCCATAAAAGCAATTAGGGTATTCACAAAACCTATTTGTGAGAAATAATTAAAATTAGCAATAAAGAATACCAATCTCAACAAAGAATAAAGAAATAACAAAAGCAATATCCTTCGTATTAGTTGGAGAACATTGATATGGTTTCTAAACATTTGGGGATAAAAAAAGAGCCTCGGAGGGAGACTCTTATTATTTATGATTATATAATTTTAATCGGAATAAGTGGCAGTACAATTATCGGAATTGGTTCCATCAGACCAGGAATAATAAATAGTAATTGTAAAATGCGGAGCCACTCCAGAAACCGTACCAGAAGCGGATACTAATGTATTATGCCCACCAAGAGATTGAGGGCAATTAAATGAAATGGTATTACTGGCGGCATTATAATTCGCCAAAACCAATTCATTAATTCCAAAGGCACCAAAGTTACTAATCCAAATATCATAATTGACACTGTCGCAAGGTGAAATGGTAGAATTAAAATTTACACTTCCTGTATTAAAACAGCTTGAAGAACCTGAATATTTTCCGGAAAGTATTGTAGCCTGATTATAAACTATGACAGTCCTTACGATAGTATCAATATTACCTGCGGCATCATTCACAGAATACGTTTTAAAATAAGTCCCAATGAAGTTACTATTAAATGCCGGAATACCAGAAATGGTAACATGGGTTGTTATATCACCATCTTTATT
>JABDAW010000100.1 GCA_013288905.1 Bacteroidota bacterium
TCCGTGCTTCTATCACCAAGAAAAGATGTTTGATAAAGATTGGAACGCAGATGACGCAGATTATTATGATTAGATATGATTTCTTATAGATACAAAAAAAATCTTATCTAATCATAAAAATCTGCGTCATCTGCGTTCCCATTGTCTGCTTACCGTGGATGCCAACCATAAGATGGCAAAGATTCATAACACCAAAGAACGCCTCACCCCTGACCCCTCTCCAAAGGAGAGGGGAATGAGGCTGAACCCCGCCCTTGCGAAAGAAGAAATTGCTGCCATCCTGAAACCATACAATGAAACGCTAATGGCAGCCTATACCGTGCAAAAGGATTTCAACAAGATACGCCATGAGGAAGGGCAGCTATTGCCGGTATTTGAATATTCGGAATTGCCAGGGCTTTGATATTGTTTTACTACTTTTGCAGCCTGAAATAAAAACATCGATTTATAAATAATGAAAGAATCAATAGACGCTGAAAAAATTGCAGAGCATTGGATAAATACCTCCGATAAAGATTTTCAAACAATGGAACATCTATACAAGTCAAAAGATTATAATTGGGCATTATTTATGGGTCATATTGTTATCGAAAAATTACTAAAAGCCTGCGTTACCAAAGCTACCAGACAACATGCTCCCCCCTTGCACGACCTATTGAGATTGGCGAACTTGGCGAAAATTGAACTCACTCCTGAATATACAGATTGGCTCGATGTCCTCACCACCTTTAATCTGAATACTAGGTATGATAATTACAAACAAGACTTTTATAAAAAATGCACTCCCGAATTTACGGATGAATGGATAAATAGAATACATACTTTAAGAACATGGATAAAACAAACGCAATTAAGTTAGCCGAAGAATACCTTCTATCGGCAAGCAAAAAATATAACATCACAAAAGCAATGCTCTTCGGGTCTTTTGCCAAAGGAACCAACCATGCCGATAGTGATATAGATATAGCAATGGTAATAGATAATATCACCGATGTTTTCGACACCCAAGTAGATCTGATGATGATGCGCCGTGCGATAGATTTACACATCGAGCCACATCCCTTTCGTTCCGAAGATTTTGATGCCAATAATCCCTTGGTAAGCGAAATCCTAAAGTTCGGAATTGCCTTAAAGGTAGGTATGCCAAGCTAAGGATTTCAACAAGATACGCCATGAGGAAGGGCAGCTATTGCCGGTATTTGAATATTCGGAATTGCCGGGGCTTTGATATTGTTTTACTACTTTTGCACCCTGAACTAAAAACATCGTCTTTAATGTTGCTAAAAATACTTTTCTATAATATTCAAGAACAAAACATGGATCATAAAAAAACCCGGCTTCATCACCAACATCTGATATTTGGGAGAGGAAGTACCGGGACTGCAACGCCGCAAAATTAATAAAAAAAGATGAACAGACAATATTTTGAAAAAGTTTTCTCCAATGAAAGAATGCAAAACTTCTTCGACCGTCATCCAGGAGATGAAGCAAAAGCTATTGTCCATTATCAAATAAATATTGAATTATCCGAATCCTTATATCCTATTCTTTCGGTTTTTGAAATTGCTTTAAGAAACAGCCTGAACCGCGAACTGACTACGCATTTCGGCACTCCAGATTGGTACATTCACATTGCCACTACACCAGGTTTAAAAGAATTGAATCAGGAAATCACCAATGCCATCCGACATATTGTAAAGCGTGGCGAAACAATTTCAGCAGCCAAAGTAGTAGCAGAACTTACACTTGGTTTTTGGGTTCGATTGCTCAATGTAGAATATGAACTTATTCTTTGGAAAAGCCTGCGCAGAAGTTTTCCTTATATGCCTAAATCAGAAAGAACCCGTCATCATGTTTCAGCCCCTATTAATAAAATAAGAAACCTCAGAAATCGTGTTTTTCATCATGAACCAATATCTTGGAATCTGGCAAAACTTGATTCAATTCATACTGAAATTATAAAGGTAAACGGCTGGCTAAATAAAGATTTGCCAACTTTCATTTCCTCTATAGATTCGTTTCAGGATGTCCTGAAAAATGCAATCGAAAAGCTAAAGTAGAAATATTCATCTTAAAAATTTGCAGCCAACCATAAGATGGCAAAGATTCATAACACCAAAGAACGCATGCCCGTAGTCCTTGCTCCCGAATTACTCGGGACTTTCAGCAAGCTGATGTAGAACGATGGCTGAACCCCGCGCTTGCAAAAGAAGAAATTGCTGCCCTGCTGAAACCTTATGATGAAACGCTGATGGCAGCCTATACCGTGCAAAAGGATTTCAACAAGATACGCCATGAGGAAGGGCAGGTATTGCCGGTATTTGAATATTCGGAATTGCCAGGGCTTTGATATTGTTTTCGTACTTTTGCACCGCAAGGCAAAAATTATATGCAATGAAACGGCTCTCAAGGTTTGTTGGAATTGTTCTCTTATTCCAATTTATTTGCTTCCAGTCATTCTCACAAAATGTCGGAATCAATACCACAGGTGGTTCTCCAAATGCGGCTGCGATGCTTGATATAGATGCTACTAATCTTGGGTTATTAATTCCTCGTGTTGCTCTTTCTTCCACTACTTCTAATTCTCCGATAGGTGCAAGTGTTGTTACAAGTTTGTTGGTTTATAATACTGCTACAGCAGGCTCTTCTCCGAATAATGTAGTGCCAGGATTTTATTATTGGAACGGAACATTAAGCAAATGGATTTCCTTGAGCGGTTTCAGTGGCGGTAATGACTGGTCATTGACGGGGAATGCAGGGACTACGCCTGGAACCAATTTTATCGGCACGCTGGATACCGAGGCATTGGAATTAAAGGTGAATAATACTAAAGCAGGGTATATTGATTACAGTTCAGGTCCTGCTAATACAGGCATCGGGTTCATGGTGTTTAATTCCAACACTACAGGTAGTAATAATGTAGCATTTGGTTACCTGACTCTTTACTCAAATACTTCGGGTTATGCAAACTCTGCAATAGGGGCTTATTCTTTAAGCCATAACACAACAGGCGAATATAATACTGCACTTGGCGAATCATCTCTTGGCAGCAATACTTCAGGTAGTGCTAATACTGCATTAGGCTCCGGAGCTCTTAGTGGAAATACCACTGCAGGTGAAAACATTGCCATAGGGCAAAATGCATTATCCAATCAGTCTTTTAGTAATAGTAATTCGGTTTGGAACACTGATAATATTGCTATCGGTTTTTCGGCTCTTGTATCAAATCAGCCTACTTCTGCATCCAATGGCTTACAAAACATCGGTATCGGCAGTTATGCTCTTTACAACAATTCAATAGGTAGTTATAATGTCGCCATTGGTGAAGCAGCCTTGGCTAATAATACTACCGGAAACGAAAACATTGCAATTGGCAATTCTGCATTAAACAATCAATCATTCAGTAACAGTAATTCGGCTTGGACCAGCGATAACATTGCAATCGGCATGTCGGCTCTTATTTCAAACCAACCTACTTCGACGACGAATGGTTATGAAAATATTGGTATTGGCAGTTATGCATTAGGTTTAAATACGACAGGGTATTTTAATTTAGCAGAAGGTTATGAAGCACTTTATAATAACACTACTGCCAGCCAAAATATTGCTATCGGAAATCAGGCATTATTCAGCCAATCTTATAATAATAGCAATACTCCCTGGTACGCTGACAATGTTGCTATCGGCTATCAGGCTCTTTATTCCAATCAGCCTACTGCAACGAATAATGGCGATGCAAATATTGCTATAGGAGCTTTTTCATTGTATAGCAATACAACAGGTTCGCAGAATAATTCAATAGGTACCTATTCATTATACAACAATTCAACCGGAAGTAATAATTCGGTTTTTGGCGAAGGTGCACTTTTTTATAATACGAAGGGGAATGATAACATTGCTATCGGGTCCTCTGCAATGACTCTAAACACGGTGGCAGGCTCAAATATAGCCATTGGAAATTATGCATTATTGCAGCAGTCTTATACCAATGGTAACACGCCATGGGCTACCGACAATATTGCAATTGGATATTCTGCACTGAACTATAATTCACCGACATCTGCTACAAACGGATATGAGAATATTGGAATTGGCAGTTCGGCTCTCTATAGTAATACAACAGGATATTTTAATATAGCAGAAGGTTTTCAAACTCTTTATAGTAACAAAACTGCAAGCCAAAATATTGCTATCGGAAACCAGGCATTATATACCCAGTCATATACCAACGGCAATACCCCTTATAATACTGACAATATCGCTATCGGTTACAGGGCTCTTTTTTATAATCAACCAACCTCTACCTCGACCGGCAATGAAAATGTAGCCATTGGGACTTATTCACTTGGATATAATTCTACGGGTTCGGTTAATATTGGTTTAGGTTATGGTGCACTTTACAGTAATACTTCTGCAAGCCGAAATATTGCTATCGGGAACCAGGCATTATATTCCCAATCATACAGTAATAGTAATACTTCTTACATCACCGAAAATATTGCTATCGGCTTTGCGGCTCTTTTTTCCAATCAACCTACAACTTCAAGTAATGGCATCGGAAATGTTTCTGTCGGCAGTTATGCAATGTATAGTAATACAACCGGTAATAACAATGTTGCTTTTGGAACTAATGCAATGGAAGATAATACCATTGCATGTAATAATGTCGCTATCGGATATGACGCTTTAGCTTCACAGGCTTCGGGCGGTACTTATACCAATAATGTTGCCATAGGAAGAAATGCCATGTATTCCACTAACCCCACATTAGCATCCAATGGATTTGAGAATACCGCCGTAGGAGATAATGCATTATTCACCAATGTTACCGGCAGTGGAAATCTGGCTATCGGAGCCGAGTCAGATGTAAGCTCTTCGAACCTCACCAATGCTTCTGCGATAGGGTTTTCTGCAATAGTAGCCCAAAGTAATTCGATGGTTCTTGGCGGCACAGGGGGCAATGCCGTGAGTGTGGGTATCGGCACCACGACCCCGCTTCATACCTTAGATGTTTATGGAAGTGTGGGGGTAAATAATGACAATGCAGCGAATTTTTATACCGATGCAGGGGTTACTTTAAGGGGATATATCGGGAATGGTCTGAATAGTGACTTAACCCTTGTATCGAAGGCTTCCGGCGATTGGTTAAGAATTGGGTCTAATGGAAATGACATTGCTTTTTGGGCTAATGGAAATGCTGATATTGATAATGCCCCTCAAATGGTTTTTACTTCTGCAGGCAACCTTGGGATAGGTACTTTAGGTCCCGTATATCAGATACAATTATCAGCCAATTCTGCTGCTAAACCCACTTCCAATGCCTGGACGGTTGTTTCCGATGAACGATTAAAGACTAATATATCAGATTATTCCGAAGGCTTGTCTTCGGTATTGAAAATTCATCCCGTCAACTTCCAATATAATGGCAAATTGGGTATGCCTACTCAAGATAAAGGCGTAGGAGTATTAGCCCAGGAACTGAAAGCAATTGCCCCATACATGATAAGCACCTTCAAAGGAGCAGACAGCATAGAATATTATGGAGTTGATAATGGAGCGATGACCTATATGCTCATCAATGCCGTCAAAGAATTAAAACTAATGAACGATTCCCAGCAAACCACCATCATCAGCCAGCAAACAACCATCACCAACCAGCAAACAAACATCATCAACCAGCAAAAACAATTGGAAGATTTGCAAGGACAGATAAACAGATTGAAGGAATTGATTGGGAATACTAAACATTAATTCCGTCTCTCATTCTGTAATTCAAATAATGGAATCTAAATTTGTTGAAAGGATACAAGTTAGGCTGACCTTTGCAAACTTTGACCTGACCTTTGCAAGAGATGGGTTTTTAATTCACAATTAATACTCAATTCCTACTTTTGCCCCTTTAATAACAAAAATAATTATTGCCATGAAACGAATCCTAACCCTTGTAGCCCTCCTCACTTTTCACTTTTCACTCTTCACTTTTCACTGTGAAGCCCAAGATCAACACAAAGTTGATTCTTTATTAGATGTGCTGAAAAAGCACGATGCTGCTAAGAAAGCACTCGGTAGCAAAGCCCCTGCGATATATGATACCACTTCGGCAAAGATTTTATATCAACTTTCTCAAGCCTATTGGGGCAATAATGCGGATAAAGCATTAGAATATGCCAATCAATGTCTTGTTTTATCAGAGAAGATAGGTTATAAAAAAGGAATGGGCAGTTCTTACAATAGTTTGGGTGTTATCAATAGTAATATAGGAGATTATTTACCTGCCCTGGTATTCCATAAAAAAGCACTGGAGATAAGAATTGAAATTAACGACAAAAGAGGTATTGCCGGTTCATATAACAATATCGGACTTATTTATATGAACCAGGGCAATTATCCCGAAGCCTTGAAGAATTTTTTTGCTGCATTAAAAATGAATGAAGAATCCGGCAATAAGTTATGGCAAGGGATTAACCTAAACAACATTGGAATTATTTATAAGGAACAAGGCAATTATTCCGAAGCATTGAAGAATGATTTCGCTGCTTTAAAAATCAGGGAAGAGACCGGAGATAAAAATGGTATCGCTGGTTCTTACAATAACATCGGACTTATTTATCAACTTCAAGGCAATTATGACGAAGCATTGAAAAATTATTACGCTTCATTAAAAATAGAAGAAGAAATCGAGGATAAACATGTCATCGCAAGTGCTTATGCCAATATCGGAAGTGTATATTTTAGCCAGGGCAATTATCCCGAAGCATTGAAGAATCATTTCGCATCTTTAAAAATACAAGACGAATTCGGAGATAAAGCCGGCAAGACAAGTTCATATAACAGCATAGGAATGGCTTACTCAAAAGAGAAAAAATTGAAAGAAGCTTTTGAATATCTCAATAAAGGTTTAGCTCTTTCAAGAGAGATTGGCAGTTTGGAATATATTAAAACAAGTTACTATAATTTAGCAACTTTAGACAGTA
Organism: Bacteroidota bacterium; assembly: GCA_013288905.1. Classification (GTDB taxonomy): domain Bacteria; phylum Bacteroidota; class Bacteroidia; order AKYH767-A; family JABDAW01; genus JABDAW01. The sequence goes on from JABDAW010000100.1 coordinate 6,975, forward strand.
CACAAGGCAATTTGAGCAAGGCATTAGAGCATTACAAATTATATATCACTTTTAGAGATAGTTTGATGAATACCGAAACAACCAAGAAGACGGTGGCTCTGCAAATGAATTATGAATTTGATAAGAAACAAGATTCGCTCAACGCTGTGCAAGCCAAGAAAGATGCTGTGGCTGCAGTAGAAATCAAGAAGCAACGACAACAGAAATTCGGGCTTCTTTTTGGCTTTATGATAATGATAGTTTTCGCAGGAGTGTTCTTCCGGCAACGGAATCATATTAAAGAAGGTAAGAAGAAAAGTGATGAACTGTTATTAAATATCCTCCCATCAGAAGTAGCCGAAGAACTCAAACAAAAGGGTCATGCTGATGCAAAAGAATTTGTTGAAGCCAGTGTGATGTTCACCGATTTCAAAGACTTCACCAAGATAAGTGAGAAGATGACTCCTTCAGAATTAGTCAAAGAAATAGATTCCTGCTTCTCGGCATTTGATAATATAATCCATAAGCATGGAATAGAAAAAATCAAGACCATTGGCGATGCTTATATGTGTGCAGGTGGCTTACCTGTTGTGAATAAAACTCATGCGGAAGATACTGTAAAAGCTGCTTTGGAGATTCGTGACTTCATGGCTAATCATAACCAAGAAAAGATTGCAAAAGGCGAGCTACCCTTTGAGATTAGAATAGGAATTAATACGGGTCCTGTAGTAGCTGGAATAGTTGGGGTAAAGAAATTCGCCTATGATATCTGGGGTGATACTGTAAACCTTGCCTCACGTATGGAAAGCTCTGGCAAGGAAGGTGAAGTAAATATCTCAGGCAGCACTTTTGAATTGGTTAAGGATAAATTTACTTGTACTCATCGTGGGAAGATACAGACGAAGAATAAGGGGGAGGTAGATATGTACTTTGTGAGTTAAATTTCATTGAGTCTAACACAGAGTCAGAAAGGTTTGTATAACCTTCCATAATCCCCCCGATGAAATATTTTATCTTCGCCAATAATTCACATACAGAGGTATCGTCCTCGTATTATGAAACGTGGCATTAGCTGTTTGCCCATGAATATCTGGTGGAGGATTATGTATATATGTCGGGGGATAAGGTTCATTATCTTGAAAGTAGGTATGAAGTACCCATTCGTATGAATTAGCGTGAGAAATTCCGGTTATTTCATTTAGCTCATCCTCAAAACCACCCTTCTAAATCCTCATTTTAGTTTTCAAATCCTCAAATTCACATACCTTAATATCCATTTCACCCTCCTCGATAACCCTTTCACCCTACCCCTCGAAAGATTCACTCTTCTCATTATCAATTCCACCCTGTAAAACCCATTCATCACTATATAAAATCAAAAAATGAGTCTCCTTGATACCAAAATGTTCCCTCTCGATGCCAAAATGTCATAGCCCTACCTCAAATAAACCTATCTCGATGGGAAAAAGTCATAGCCCTACGTAAAAAAGTCATAGCCCTACGTAAAAATCCTTGAACTCAATGACAAAAAGTCATAGCTCTACGTCAAATTGTCATAGCCCTACGTCAAAATGTTATAGCTCGATGACGATTTCTCGTTGCTCGATGGAGCCTATTAGTTGATTTTCATAACACTTTAAGAAAATCATATTCAAAATGATCTTCATTTTTCATTTTTCAACAACCCTCTTCCTCCAAAAACATATCGAGATTGTGAAAAGAATGTATCGGATTAGGATTAATCTTTACACAAGATAAAAAAGTCTAAACCACCCCTGAAGAAATCGCCACAGACCGTTTCTTTGAAGAAATGAAATCGAAGTTCAAAATCGAAAAGGATGAAAATGGCAATTTTTGCATTGTGTTAGCAGGTATCGTGAAAAAAGCTCCTGCAGCCAAGAAGGAAGCCCCGATAAAAAAACCTTCTAAAAAGCAAAAGAAAGAAGCTACCCCTGATGTGAAA
>JABDAW010000101.1:0-7640 GCA_013288905.1 Bacteroidota bacterium
ATGCTCGTGCCCAAGGGATGAAGGAAGGGATAGATAAAGGCATATCTATTGAAAGAGATAAACCAAAAGGTGAAAATAAATCATAAGATTTATTTTCTTATAACATGAAGAAACCAATACCTCCTTCCAAAGGAAAGATTCCCCCATTGACCAAGAATCAAATCGCTGAATTGCTTGGTATTAAGTGTGCCGGATTGCTCGTTATCGTGGGGATTGGTGAGGATGGCGGCGTGGCGAAGGGTCAATTGTTTATTGAATGTAATGATATTTTTCTTGCTTTTGCAAAGACAAAGTTTGAGAGAGCGGAGGATGCCGAAGATGCTGTGGGAAGGGCGATGGATATCTTCTGGGAGCTGTTTTGGAAGGGGAAATATGTGGAGATGAATAAATTTGTGGGCTTCGTGAACACCATTATATTGAGGCTTGCTAATACCGTGAAAATGGATATTGACAAGAATCGGGTAATCAATGTGGATATTGAGGAGGCTATTGGGAATCAGAAGAATGATGGTTATTTTGAAGATAAAGAGGATATTAATGCCATCATTAAACAGGAACATATTAATCTCATGGATGGGGCTGTTGCGACTTTTTCTGAAAAAGATCGGACAATTTATAAGATGAAAATTAAAGATGAAATGAATAATTTTGATATTGCTGACGCCCTTGATATTACAGAAGGTTACCTGCGTAAGGCATTGTCAAGAATCCAGGAAAAAATCAAACTATTTTTGGGGCTTTAATAAATTATTTTCGGTTTAGATGACTCAAAATGTCTCTTTATTTGCTCTCTATGTAGAAAGCATATAATGAAGACCGAAAAGATAGATAATCGAAAGGCAGGGAACCAGAATTGTGAGGAGTTAATAGCTTCTCAAAACTGGATTAACCGTGTTTGCTCCTGGAATGACCGTGTCTGGTCCTGGAACAACCATGATTTGGTCTGGGAACATAGTGATTTGGTCTGGTCACGACAGTTCTGGCTCCGGGCACGACCGTGTTTTACTCCAGCTACTACAGTTCTGGCTCCGGTCATGACAGTTCTGGCTCTGGTCACGACAGTTCTGGCTCCGGTCACGACTGTTCTGGCTCCGGTCACGATGAATCCAGAAATTAGACAGGTGAAATTAATTCCAGATGCGATCCTAAAAATTCAAAATTAAACTTAAATAAATAATAATATGGGACTATTAAAAATGGTATTAGTGAAAATTACGGTTTTCATGTTAATTAAAAGGGCAAGTGTATTGAAACAGTACATTGTAGACTGCGTAAGCGCTGGTACGGGAACTACTTTATATGCTAATCCGGCTATCCTCACGGCATTCTATACCACAATGACGAATGCCGCCACTGCTATTCAAGAGGCGATTGATGTTTGGACTGCTTCGCCTACAAAGGGGAATAAAAGTGCAATTAAGGATGCTATGGATGCCGGAAAAGTCATCTTAAAAAGCTATGCTTCGCAGGTGCAAGTGATTGCCAATCTGCCTATCAATGCTGTAACTCGCGATCAGGCTTATACTAATATCCTTCAATCACATCTGACTCCTCAAAAAGTAGGAATTACCAAAAAAATCAAACCTGTAACTCCTCAAATATCTGCAAAAAACACCGGAACCGGCACTGTAGATGCTAAAATTATTAATACTCATCCTTATGCTACACCAAATATTACCTTTTTCTTCGCCATTTCAAAAGCCCCTGTCACTTCACCTGTTACGCCGGAAGCAGTGGTATCTATAACAGAGGGTCAATTAAAAATTACTGCTGCTTATGCATACCAATTCTTGATGCTTACTATTGATAACAAAGGAAAGGTTGTAACTTTCAAGACCTTAACTCCTGCTCAGGATTATAGCATTTATTCCATCTCTAAGAATGGCGATAAATTTATAAGCGATTTGTCGGATCCTTATGATGTCAAAGGATAAGGGCAATTAGGAATTACGATTTTTATACACCCTGATTCCTAATTATAATAGTATGGAATTACTCATATTCAATACCGAGAAATCTGAATTCTATCATGATGATGAATTGGCAATGGTCAAGACGGCATTGTTATTGGCAGAGAAAGTGACGGTGGTGAATTATAATTTCAGAGACATTGTTTTCTATTGTAATTATAAAAAGATGACGGTCAGAAAAATCAAGGAATATTATCTCGATACCGTTGCCAATAGTGACCTTGAGAATAAGAATGAACTCTTTGAGGAAGGTACCCGAATGTTTAAAGAAGAGAAGGAATTAAGGAACCAGAAATATAAAATAAAAGATGAAATAGTCTATATGGAGCGGCTCAACATCGGTATCAATACCTTGAAAACAGAGACCGTAGAGCAGGAAAGAATGAACCTGGAGGAAGATCATAAGATGCCGCTGATAAAATTCTATACCGACAATGTCTTGAGCATCACCATCTATGATCCTGACGAAAACAAGAAGACGGCTACCATGTCAGATCGCCTGATAAAAGCCTTTACCAAGACCGATGCCATCCAGTTTTTCGATCAGTTTGTGCTGTCAGAAAAGGACATTGAAGATGATCAATCATCGACATTTCTTTCCGGGCTTTTATTTAGCATTCCGGATATGAATACGCTGACTTATGAGCAGTTATTTCTTATTCGCTATGAACTGATGGATAAGCTGAATGCCTTCTATGACATGGTATCCGACATGCAGAAGGAATTTTCGAAGGTGCTGTTTAATAAAGATACAACACCCTTCATCGAGGAGCGGACGACTGAATTGCTGAACCCTTTTTTTGAATTAGTCAAGGATACTTTGGAGAATAATATCTATATCCAGCAGGTAAAAAACAGTGTCATTAATTACAATCTCTATAATCTTCACTTCTGCGTCGCCAGTATCAAGATGATTATCGGATTCTATGTCGAAAGCAAGATCATTACCGCGGAAGATGCCACCCAGATATTAGCTGCCATCGCCAATAAGAAAGACATCAATACCTGTTGCTTTTTCTTTTATAATTATGTAGTCATCAGCGAACATTTGAGGGATGTGCGGGATGTGCGGGAGGATGTTTTGGAATAATCGCGTTACAATTTAGTTAAATGTGATGGAGGGAAGTTTATATTAATTAAATATTAAGTAAATTTGCGCCAAATAAAATATATCATGAATTATAAAATCATATACACCTTATTAGTAATAGTTGGAATGAACATTACAATCAATGCCGGCAATCCCGGAAGTGCCGTTACGGCAGAGAAATTCAAGGCTATAGACCTTTCGAATTTTGATACTAACGCCAAAGCGAGCGATGATTTCTATGAATATGTCAATGGGAATTGGCTGAAGAACAACCCTATCCCAGCCACAGAACGCTCGTGGGGCAGCTTCAATGAATTGCGCGAAAAGAATATCAATAACCTTCACACTATCCTTGACGAAACTTCTTTGGATAAAGGTGCTGTGCAGGGCAGCAACAAACAAAAGATTCGTGATTTCTATTCCACCGGCATGGACTCTGTGAAGCGTGATGCTGATGGCGCTGCGCCTTTGAAGGAGCTCTTCATGAAGGTCAATGCGATGAAGAACACCACGGATTTGATTAACACCATCGGCTATCTGCATAGCATAGGCGTGAAATCTTTGTTTAATTTCTATGTAACGCAAGACGAGAAGAAGAGTACCGAGATGATCTGTACCTTTGCGCAAGGCGGGCTTGGGCTTCCAGACAGAGATTATTATGTCAATACCGACGAAGCCTCTGTGAAGATTCAGCAAGAATATGTTGACAACATCATGAAGATGTTGATTCTATTGGGAGATCAGGAAGATATGGCGCGCAAGACGGCAGAAGGAATATTCAGACTGGAAACTGCGATGGCAAAGGCATCAAGGAAGCGAGTAGATATGCGCGATCCTGAATTGAATTATAATAAAAAGACGGTTGCGGAATTAAAGACACTGGCACCTGATTTTAACTGGGATAGTTTCTTTACATCTGCCGGCGTAAGCGGGATTAAAGATGTTATCGTGGGTCAGCCAGACTTCTATAAAGAAGTAAATGAACTGCTGAAATCAACTTCTATTAATGACTGGAAGAATTATTTAAGATGGGATATCATCAATACCTTTGCGAGTGATTTGAGTGATGCATTTGTGAAGCAGGATTTCTATTTCTATGAAACAATTCTTTCCGGCACCAAGGAAATGAAACCACTTTGGAAACGTTGCCTGGAAGCTACAGATGGCTCTATGGGCGAGGCATTGGGACAATTATATGTAGAGAAATATTTTAGTGCCGACTCCAAGAAGCGAGTGAATATTATGGTTGATAATCTGATAGCAGCATATAAAGATCGTATCAATAAATTGGATTGGATGAGTCCTGCCACCAAAAAGAAAGCTATTGAGAAATTGAATGTCGTGATGAAGAAACTGGCTTATCCTGACAAATGGAGAGACTATTCTACATTGGATATCAAGAAGGATTCTTATGTTCAGAATGTGATGCGTACGCATAATTTTGAATTCAAGAGAAACATAAATAAGCTGGGCAAACCAGTGGACAGAATGGAATGGCAGATGACTCCTCCAACCGTGAATGCATACTACGAACCTACGCTGAATGAAATAGTATTTCCTGCCGGAATCATGCAGACTCCTTTCTTTAATGCAATGGCTGATGATGCTGTGAATTATGGATGTATGGGAGCTGTCATCGGGCATGAATTAACTCATGGTTTTGATGATCAGGGATGTCAATATGATGCTCAAGGCAACTTGAATAACTGGTGGACAGAAGATGACAAAGCGAAGTTCAAAGCCAAGAGAGAAATCCTTGCCAGTCAGTTTGATTCTTTTGTTGCGATAGATACTGTTCATGTGAATGGGCACTTGACATTGGGAGAAAATCTTGCGGATCTTGGTGGCTTAACGATAGCTTATTATGCTTATGAGAAAGCATGCAAAGATGGCAACGCCAAAAATGAAAAGATAGATGGTTTCACCGGCGAACAAAGATTCTTTATCTCTTGGGCTCAAGGCTGGCGAACAAATATGCGTCCTGAATCTTTAAAGAAATTAGTAAAGACAAACCCACATTCTCCTCCTAACTTCAGAGTGCTGGGACCTTTGTCAAACATGAAAGAATTCTACCAAGCCTTTAATATCAAACAAGGCGATAAAATGTGGAGACCCGAAAACGAACGGGCAGTAATTTGGTGATTCATTTGTTTTTAGTTTATAGTGATAAGGCATCCTGAAATATGGATGCCTTTTTTTATTTAAAGGAGCCACTACTTTCACAAATTATATTTTGATTCATGAAATCGGTGGCTCCTTTTCCTTCTCTAAATTTTCCTACTTTTGCATCGCATTAAATTAATACATTATAACATTGACTATGACTACTGAAACCGCGCTCCCTACATTAGAAACCGCCAAGAAATTGGGCTTGCTGCCAGAAGAATTTGAACGAATAAAAGAGATTCTCGGACGTGATCCAAACTTCACCGAACTATCTATTTTCTCCGTCATGTGGTCCGAACATTGTTCTTATAAGAACTCTATCACCTGGCTAAAAACATTACCCAAGAAAGGTCCGCATATCCTTGCCGAAGCCGGTGAAGAGAATGCGGGATTGGTTGATATTGGCGGCGGTCTGGCATGTTGCTTTAAGATAGAATCGCATAATCATCCCTCTGCATTGGAGCCTTATCAAGGAGCTGCAACAGGCGTTGGCGGAATCAATCGCGACATCTTCACGATGGGTGCACAACCGATTGCTCAATTAAATTCTTTGCGTTTCGGGAATATCAATTCCGAGAAGACCAAGTGGCTATTGAAAGGTGTCGTGAAAGGCATTGGTGATTATGGAAATGCGTTCGGCGTTCCTACTGTTGGCGGCGAAGTTTTCTTTGATGAATGTTTCAATGTTAATCCTTTGGTTAATGCCATGTCGGCAGGTATTGTGGAAGTGGGCAAGACTGTTTCTGCCATCTCTTATGGTGTCGGGAATCCCGTGTATATCGTGGGTTCTGCCACAGGTAAGGATGGAATTCATGGTGCTACATTTGCTTCGGAAGATATATCTGCTGCCTCTACGGATAAACTTCCGAGCGTGCAAGTTGGTGATCCATTCCAAGAGAAGTTATTGCTCGAAGCGACGCTCGAAGTTATCGCTACGGGGGCAGTGATTGGTATGCAGGATATGGGTGCTGCGGGCATCATTTGTTCTAACTCCGAGATGTCGGCAAAAGGAAAGCATGGCATGAGAATAGACCTCGATAAAGTCCCTACTCGCCAGGCGAATATGCAACCCTTCGAGATCCTTCTTTCTGAATCACAGGAACGTATGTTGATAATTGTTGAGAAGGGTCGTGAGGCTGATGTGGAAAGGGTTTTTGATAAGTGGGATTTGAATTGTGCAATCATCGGGGAAGTCATTGAAGGCGACCATCTTCATTACTACATGCACGGAGAAATGGTTGCTGATGTTCCTGCCGATGTATTGGTTCTTGGCGGCGGAGCTCCTGTCTATGAAAGGGAATATAAAGAGCCTGCGTATATTGCAAAGAATAAAGCGTTTGATATTAATTCTATAAAGATTCCTAAAGACTTGAAAGCAGTAGCAAAGCACTTGACAACACATCCTAATATTGCTTCCAAACATTGGGTGTATGATCAATATGATTCGATGGTAGGCACTATCAACATGACAACGAATCGCCCGGCTGATGCAGCAATCGTGAACATCAAGGGTACTTATAAAGCAATTGCATTAACCGTAGATTGCAATTCAAGATATGTTTATGCCGATCCTGAAATTGGTACTGCAATAGCTGTCTCGGAAGCTGCACGGAATATTGTTTGTGCAGGTGGCGAACCCTGTGCCATCACCAATTGTCTTAACTTCGGGAATCCTTATAATCCAGAAGTTTATTGGCAATTCGTTCATGCAATCAAAGGTATGGGTGCTGCTTGCAGGAAGTTCCAAACCCCTGTCACTGGCGGGAATGTGAGCTTCTATAATCAATCCACCGATGAAGGTCCGGTATATCCAACGCCTACTATCGGCATGCTTGGGTTATTAGACAAAGAAAACCGCATGACACTGAACTTCAAGAAGGCTGGGGATATGATATTTCTTATCGGAGAATCAAAGGATGATATCGCTTCTTCGGAATACCTTGCTTCCTTCCACAATGTCAAGAATTCCCAAGCTCCTTTCTTCGATTTGCAGAAAGAATATGACTTGCAAATCGTCATCAAGGAATTAATAAGGGAGAATCTTATTGCCTCTGCCCATGATGTTTCTGATGGAGGTCTTTACATCACATTGCTGGAATCTTCCATGCCGGATACTCTCGGCTTCGAGGTAGATTCCGACCCTGACATTCGCAAGGATGCCTTCCTCTTTGGCGAAGCTCAAAGCCGCGTCATTGTGTCCATCAGCCCTGATAAATATGATGCCTTCCTGGATTATTTATCCAATGTTGATGTTGACTTCACAAACCTTGGAATAGTTACTAATGGCAGCCTTTCTATTGATGGCGAATCATTCGGAATGATTTCCGAGGTTTGTGAAGTCAACATCAACATTGGATAAATAATCCAGGAAGGCATCATATTTATCAGGGCTGATGGACACAATGACGCGGCTT
>JABDAW010000101.1:7650-7939 GCA_013288905.1 Bacteroidota bacterium
TCCCAACTCATACTTCATAACTCTTTTTTCATTGTTAACTTTTAAGTTATCTTTGCGGCGTGAAGAAAATAAGAGATATTATATTCTATGATTATTATTTTATAGGTTTCTATTTAGAATTTCTGCTTTGATAAAGGACTATTAGTTGTTTTATTTAATGGGTTCAAAAAGAAAACACCAAAAACTCCGAGGAAAGAAATCGAACTCGCTATAAAATTTAAGAACAAATATTTTAAAAATAAACCCAAAGGAAAATGAAAAAGGAACTTAAAAAAGCAAAATCATTTGA
>JABDAW010000101.1:7949-8893 GCA_013288905.1 Bacteroidota bacterium
TAATAAAAGAGATCAGTTTGAAGAAAAGACGCAGTATTTCGTGATTAGTGAAATGCTTAAAAGTGCCCGAAAGGAAGCCAATCTCACTCAAGAACAACTTGCCGAGAAAGTTGGTACCAAGAAGAGTTATATTTCCCGTTTGGAAAATGGAAAATGTGACATCCAGTTATCAACTCTATACAGGATATTTGAAGATGGTCTTGGTAAAAGAATAAACATTGTTTTCGGTTAGAGATTATAAATCGAATCTTATCAAAAACAATCTGACATACCTCTTCCGAGGATGTCTAATTACCCAAATTTATTACTTCGATAGCCTTCTTCAAAGTCCCATCCGTCTGATGAATGACAGGATAGAATCCTTCATTCTTCCACACTTGGCGAGCTATAAGGGCTTTGATTTGATTCCTGATAATAATTGAGGAGGCTTTGATACCATTTTCATCATCCTTCACGCCTGATTTCAGAGCATAAACAATGAAGTTGTGATAGATATTATCATCCACATTAAAGCTTTTGTTGAATTCCTCAAAGCTCTTATATCCTTGAATGGTCTTGCGGTTTTGATCAAGATATTTGTAGGAGAAATCAGTAATGATTCCTTTGTTGAATACTTCATTCAGGAAGTGTGAATTGCCAGTGGTATCAATGGGAACGAAGACATCCGGCATGATGCCGCCACCGCCATAAACCGTCTTTCCACCAGGGGTTTTGAACTTGATGGAATCCTTTAATTTGAAGCTGTCGGCACTCTCCAATTCACCATCATTGGCTCTGTTTCGCACATCTTCATAATAGCTTTCGGCACCTTCTTTATAGGAACGCTGAATACATCTTCCGGTAGGAGTATAATATCTCGCAACAGTGAGCCGAATGGCGGAACCATCAGGAAAACCGGTCTGCTCCTGCACCAATCCTTTTCCAAAAGAACGACGACCGACAAT
>JABDAW010000102.1 GCA_013288905.1 Bacteroidota bacterium
GTGTAGTGAGATGAAACATCGCTGAACTATACCCTCCGACTCCCAATGCAACGAACATATATCCCAACTGACTGACTGTGGAATATGCCAAAATTTTCTTTATATCATTTTGAAATAATCCGATAGTAGCCGCAAAAAAGGCAGTTGATAATCCAACAAATAAAACGACTGTTTGAGTGATAGGTGCCAATGTAAAAAGCACATTGCTTCGGACAATCATATAGATTCCTGCCGTTACCATAGTAGCAGCATGAATCAATGCCGAAACCGGCGTAGGACCTGCCATTGCATCCGGCAACCAGGTGTATAATGGTATCTGTGCGCTCTTCCCCATCGCCCCAACAAACAGCAATAAAGTTATTGCAACTAATACTGTATCACCGGAAGCAATTCCTTTCGCCCCTTCAAAAACCTCTGCATAATTGGTACTTCCAAATGTCATGAAGATTAAGAATATTCCAAGCAAGAAACCTAAGTCTCCAATGCGATTCATGATGAAAGCTTTCTTAGCGGCATCGTTATAATCTTGATTTTTAAACCAAAAGCCTATCAATAAATAAGAACATAATCCCACACCTTCCCATCCGATAAACATGATTACATAATTCGACCCCAATACCAAAACAAGCATGGAGAATACAAACAAATTCATGTATGCAAAGAACCTGTTGAAGCCTTCATCATCGTGCATGTATCCAATGGAATAAACATGAATCAGGAACCCAACTCCGGTAATAATCAATACCATCAACAAAGACAATTGATCAATCAACAGTGAGAATGAAATATGCATTTTCCCGGCATTAATCCAATCGAATAAATTAATGGTAGTTGCCTGCGCATTACCATTAATAAAATCCATGAAGATAGTTACCGCGATAACGAATGACCCAAGAACAGTAGCACTCGCAATAATCCCTGCCAAAGATTTAGAAAGGAATTTATTCCCCAACCCTAAAATCAGAAACCCTATCAAAGGTAATAATGGAATTAGCCAGGCGTTTTGAATCATCGTGATATTAATTTAATGGAATTTCAATCCCCGTTTTCTTAATCGTTTCAGTAAAAGGATCCCCATCCTCAAAATAAGTGGCATTGTATGTATGCGGTTCAATATCACAAAACTTTGTTAAGGCGCGTGAAATTTTTTCAGTATTATTAAGCCGGTGTTTTGAAAAATCATCCGAAACCAAAGCCAAATCAATATCGCTCCATTTGTGCGCTTGATTTCGGGCATAAGACCCAAAAAGGATTACCCTTTTATATTTAATTCCTAATTCATCACAAGCTTTGATGAAGTCATAAATGTATTGCATTAAAGCTTCTTGCGTAAACATTGGTCAATAAATTTAATTCTGTTAAGATATTCCTCCGCCAATTCCTTTGTAGTTGTTTCTATTAGATTTTCAAGGTATTCAGAATATCTTGCTTCAAGGTGATAATCGTTAACCTTATTCAAAAAATCCAAATCGTCTTCCGATAAACCAGTATCAATTCCTGCTAATAATTTATTCAGGTTATGGATATAAGGCGCAATATTCTCATCATTATATTTTACCCAAACAGCCTTACAAACCTTCTCTAAATACAAATGCCCAAAGTAAAGAGCTTTAACGTAACGCTCATTTTGAAATAAAACTCTTACATCCTTCATATCCTCATCCGCAGATTTTAGCCAGTGGTTTATATGTTCCTCTTTGGTCATCATTGTTTCATTCTGCTATTTTTTCTCCATATATGGTTCAAAAAAAGATATATCAACTTTATAAATTGTCTCGGGCTTGACACCTACTCCAGCCTTTTGAAACATTTTTACTAATTTGATACCATCAACCAATTCAATTTTATATTCACTTACTCTATCTGCCTCTTCCCATGCATCTTGTGAAAATATACCCGTTGTCAGCATAATACCTTTTTCTGCCCTCCCCATCATGGCATTTCTAAAATCACCAACTTGGGCTCTTGAAACAGTACCTTTATATCTTTTGAATTGGAATAAAACTTTTATCGAAATAAATTGATTCAATTCCAGAGTTCCATATCCATCAAATCCACCGTCTCTTGTTGCCGCTGTATGAATAAGATTATCAAATCCAGATTCTCTTAATAGCTCTAAGCAAATTTTTTCAAAACCAAATGGGGTTAGATTTTGTAAAATTTCTAATAGATTTTCTTTATTAATTATATTAGAATTCTCCGGTTCATTTTTATCAATATCTTCTAATATATCTTCAGTGGAAATATTTGAACTTCCTTTTTGGTTAATTTCAACCCACTTTAAAAAGATTTTATGGGCGGCATCTTGAGAAATTTTTGCATTTTGACCTTTTGGGGTTAATTTCCAAGTACCTCTTATTGTTGAATCTAAATAACCTTCCCAAACCATATATTGTCTTGCCCAAGCAACTTGATTTTTAAATTTCAATGCACCAGAAGGAAGAGTTGCTTCTAATTCAGAATTTGAAAGTTTTTCTTTTTTGGCAACAATTTCAGTAACTTCTTTTGGCTTACCAGATCCTCCAAGTTCCCTAAGTGCATCCAAAATTGGACCGAACCATCTAATTATCTCTGTTCTTTTCTTACCCATAATTATTAAATGATCAGTTTTAATTAATGACATTTAAGTTCCCATAAGTATAAAATACCCTATCTGGAGCAATAGCAACCCTCCCGCAAGCAACCGATACCCTCCCGCGACCAATCGCAACCCTCTCGCAAGTAACAGCAACCCTCCCGCGACCAACCGATACTCTCCCGCAAGTAACAGCAACCCTCTCGCGAGCAATCGCAACCCTCTCGCAAGCAACCGAGACCCTCCCGCGAGTAATCGCAACCCTCTCGCGCGCAACCGAGACCCTCTCGCGAGCAACAGCAACCCTAAAACTTTCTTGCGAGAGCCTCTTAAAGTTCACCCGAACCGAATGATTCTCTCCCGGAATATAAGGACTAATATCTTGATACCCTACCATTTCAATTTATTTAAGAAATTAATATCAATGGTTTTAATATTCCGGAATATCATCACAATAATTGCTAATCCCACAGCCACCTCCGCCGCCGCCACAACCATAATGAAGAATACAAAAACCTGCCCAGCCGCATCAGACCTGTATGTAGAAAATGCCGTCAAGAGAAGTGTCGCAGCATTCAGCATCAATTCGATAGACATGAAAATAATAATAGCATTTCTGCGAATCAAAACGCCAAGAACTCCAATAGAAAACAAAACAGCACTAAGATAAATATAGTGTTCAATGGGAATGGTTTTAATTGTATGTGTAATTATTTGTTCGGTCATGATTAAATTGCTTTATCTTTTTTCCCTAACATCACGACACCCACCATTGCCGAAAGAAATAATACAGATGATATTTCAAATGGCAATAAAAAATCTCCAAATAATACTTTCCCTAAGTTCTTTACCAATCCAACCTGATTATTATAAGTCAAGCTATCAGATAATCCTGCCCCAACAACTTGGTCGGTGGCTCCTTTGAATGTCCCGATTAAGGTGAGCATTAATATCCCAGAGGCAATTACCCCTGCGAGTTTTAGAATGGAAGATTTATGTGGCTCTAATTCTTTATTCAAATTCAAAAGCATCACCACAAATAAAAACAGCACCATGATAGCACCGGCATATACTATAATATGAACCACCGCAAGAAACTGTGCATTCAATAAAATATATTGCCCTGCAATAGCAAAGAAAGTCATCACAAGGAATAAAACACTATAAACCGGATTCTTGCTGAACACCACCATCAAGGCACTGAATATTGCGAGGAATGCAAGGAAATAAAAAAAGTATTGCGCCATAAGTCAATTACGAATTAAGATGTACATTTGTATCCTGACGCTTTGAGACATCAATTCTTTTATCCATTGATTCAACCAATTTATCTTTGCCATAGATAAAGTCTTTACGGTTATACATTGAAGGGACGGTTTCTGTAGTGAGAAATATCGCTTCCTTTGGGCAGGCTTCCTCGCATAATCCACAAAAAATACATCGCAGCATATTTATTTCATAAACCTTTGCATACTTCTCTTCACGGAATAATTTTTCTTCACCTGGTTTGCGTTCTTCAGCAATCATAGTAATAGCTTCTGCCGGACAAGCAACGGCACAAAGTCCGCAGGCAGTGCATCTTTCAGCACCTTTATCATCGCGTTTAAGGACATGTAATCCTCTATAAACAGGAGCGAATTCTCTTTGAACTTCAGGATAACGAATGGTAGGAGATTTCTTGAACATGTGCTTGAAGGTTATTACCAGCCCATTGAAAATCGCAGGAAGATACAATCTTTCCACGAGTGACATTTCCCTCTTTTTAACCTGTACCGACCTGTTTGTTAGTGCTTGCATAACCTTATTTTTAATAGAGGCGCAAAAGTAAAAAAATCTTAGTAAATCTGAGAGATTATCTCCTTCAATACTAAGATTCCTTATTTAATAAAAAATGACATCATTGAAGGCTTTAATCTTCAATGCATATTTAAACAAATTATTAAAATTGAATACTAAGAATGATCCGAACCCAAGTCCTCAAAATTAACATCAGTAAAGCTTGATGGCTTTGATGCTTCATTAGGGCTTTCTATTGATTCAGAACTTGGTTCTGCAATAGATTCATTGCTACGTTCATTGCGCTCTTCCCTTGACTTTGTATATCTTTCAGGATCAAAAGGCTTCGTGGTTTTGCTGAAGTTCACAGCTTCATTAAACCCTTCCAAAAACTTGTCAAAGTCTTCAGCATGAACATGCATCCGATTTTTTTGGAAAACAAAATTCCCTCTGTCATCCATCACTTTTCTGCTTTCGGTAACTACCAATAAATGGTCGCCCGACCTCGTAAGTTTAACATCGAAGAAATATGTTCTTTTCCCCGCTTTGATTGACTTGCTGAAGATCTCATTACTGTTGTCGCGATCCCCAAAGCTTCTTCTTCCTTGATTTTCCATAGTGTTATTTATTAAATTATTGAAATATTAAAGTGCAAATATATAAATTCTTTTAGTTAACTATAAACTTTTATTTGTAGGTTTTTCATAAATCTTGAACTTCCCCAGGCCAATTCTTTGAATGAAATGTATCAAAGACGTCTTTAGAACACCCATTCCATAGACACTGCTTCTTCTAAAACTTATCGAAGAAGCTTCCTCGAAATATTTGGTAGGACAGGTAACCTCAGCTATCTCAAAACCTGCCATGAATACTTGTGAAAGAAATTGATTATCGAAAACAAAATTATCTGAATTGGCATGGTAATTCACATTCAGCAAAACCTCTTTTGAGAAGGCACGATACCCGGTATGATATTCCGAAAGTTTTTGACCGATAAGAATGTTTTGTGTCAGGGTCAACATTCGATTGAAAACATACTTGTAGTAAGGCATTCCGCCCTTCAATGCACCCTTTCCAAGAATCCTTGAACCCAAGACCACTGGATATAAATCTTGTGCAATAATACTCGCCATCGCAGGGATTAATTTAGGGGTGTATTGATAGTCTGGATGAAGCATGATAATGATGTCTCCACCCAACTCCAAAGCCTTGTCATAACAGGTCTTTTGATTACCTCCATAGCCTTTGTTTTTTTCATGGCGGATAATATGTTTAATGCCGATTTCCCTACCTACTTCAGTAGTTCTGTCGCGGCTGTGATCATCTACCAAAACTACCTCATCAACAATGTCAAAAGGAATCTCTGAATATGTTTTACGTAGCGTCAACTCCGCATTGTAGGCGGGAAGGACGATTATTAATTTCTTTCCGTTTATCATTATTATTTTTGTTTGTTGAGGCTTGGATCTAATTGAAATGCTTTGTCAAAATATTTTTTCCCTTCTTCAGGCTTACGCATGACATTGTAGGTAACCCCGATATTCAAATAAAACTTGGCATAAGTTGGATTCATCTGAACACCTTTTTGAAGAATGGCAAGGGCATCATCAAACTTTCCTTGCTGCCCATAACAAACGCCTAAGTTTTCATAAGCTTCCCAATTCTTTGGGTCAACCTGAATAGCTTTATTGAGATAAAATACCGATGAATCCATCTGGCCTAAATGCTTGCCATAAATCATTCCCATCAATGCATAACCTGCACTGTAATCAGGCTTTGAGGCAACTGCCTTACGAATAGATTCGAGAGCTTTTTCTATATAATTCAACTTTATGTAAGCTTCTGCCTCTAAGTAATAATCCTCTGAGTTATCATCAGTTCTGCCGGCAAGTTTCTCATAGAATTCTGCTTCCTTTGGATAGTTTTTCCATTCGTTAAAAAGAACTTTTAAGTTATTCGCAGCATTGCCATAATGAGGATTTAATGCTAGGCAATTATCAAGACATATCAATGCTGAATCATAATTCTTATCGCCCAACAAGTACGCATTCCCCAGCAATAGCCATGCTTCTGTGTATTTTGGATTTACTTTTATTGCTTTCTTGAGATAGGGTTTTGCCATGTTGATGGTGTCGAGGCGATGCTGCGGATCTTTCAAAACCTTCCCTGCATCAACCAAAGTTCCGCCACAGGCATTATTGATTTTTGCGCTATTCGTTGAGACCTTTACATCGGTGAAGAAGAGGGTGGTATTATCCTTCCAGTCCATGTTTCTTGAGAAGGTTTTTATGGAATAAAGACATAGCACTACAACCAAAACATAGAAGGTGGTTTTGTTTTGAATGATCGTCCAATCGGGCAGGATGTCCTGGTATTTTTTATTGATGATTGGTTTCGGAATGCCTTGTGTGGCAAGCATATTGAGATAATAGGCTATTACAAAACAGAAGCCTAACGATGGTATAAAAACAAATCGTTCGCTCATCGTGGTACCTATCGGGAACATGACATTCGATACCAAAGTGAACATCACAAAGAAGAAAATAATGGAATAAGATACGATGGTTTTCTTCCTGAATTGAACAAGAGCGATGACCGCCAGAGCCACGATTAACAAGCCGGAGAGTATCGTCCAGATGTCGGATGGATTGGTTAGGGGGACTTGATTAAAATAATAATCACTCGTCAATGGATGCGGGAAAACCATGAGCAGGAAATACCTCCCGACTGTATAAATTATGGTGCAATATCTTTGCAACTCGCTGGCTCCTACGAATGGATTATTCATGATCTCGGCGATGGGTGCATTGATGCCGCTGGGGGTATATTTGGCGCGGATAGCAACGAATATCACGGTTACGATAAAGGTCGGAATCATAATCATTCCATAGTCCTTCAATTTGATGTTGCGGAAGAAGTAAAGGGTGAGTGGGATAATGATGATAAACATGATCGAATTCTCCTTGGATATTAACCCAAGAAAGAACAGCCCTGTACCGATAATTAAATCTTTTATCTTCCTTCCTTCATCCACATATTTCAAGAAATAAATGGCGGAGAAGATGGAAAAGAGCAGCGAGAATATTTCATCGCGTCCCTTGATGCTGGCGGTTACTTCGGTGTGCACCGGATGCGTGATGTAGAGTAATGTCGTGATGAGCGGGATGGCTGAATGCTCAAGGTATTTGAGGTGTGGTGCCGCCAATATTTTCTTAATAAAAAGATAGACCCCGATGCCGCAAAGAGCAAAGAATAAGGCATTAAAGAAGTGGCTGATATGAGGATTCTGTCCGAAGAATTGCACTTCCATGGCGAAGGTCATGAGCGACAAAGGACGGTATCTTCCGCCTGCCACATTGTTGGTATTTCCCTTGAAGAATCCTACGAAAAGATCGGTAGTAAATATCTTTGGGATGCCCTTGAATCCTTGCAATGTGAAGTCATTATTCGTGATTACGATGGCATCATCCACCGTATAATCATTCAAAATGGTATTGCCATATACCAAAAATGTAACGATAAATATCAACCAATATAAACGATTCTGATACCACTTGACAGGCTCCAAAGTGCCCATTGAATGGGCTTTTGCACCTCTCTGCGCTGTGGCTTGCGGTCTTTTATTCTGCTGAACTTTACTCATACTTCTCTATTCCTTCTCGGGCATTTTCCCTTTTTTTCGCACCGCAAATATTATAAAAAAAGTAGTAAGTCCAAGTTTTGAATCTTTTTTCTAAAGAAAAAGCCTTCCGATTCAGCATCGAAAGGCTCTTATAAATTGGACTATTTCAGAACGTTTTATTGCCCGAGGAAAGGAAACCAATTCGACCAAACAATAGTCTCATCAGTACCGTCATAAGCCACCTGAACCATGTAATCCACTGCATGAAGAAAGCCTGAAACACGAACAATATGTTTGTGTTTAGAATGTGAATAAACAATTATTCCTGTAGCTACATTTTTAACATTGATATGCGTTCCATAACAAGTTTTTTCTGATGTATCAAAAGTAACATCGGCATTTTCAGGTACTCCATGCACAGCCTCGATGCTGCTGATAGTCGGTTGATCCATCTCACCAACTTCTTCACCTGGCTTAGCCATTGTCAAGCCGGTGCTTGTCAAACCAAGTAAATTGCCACCAAGCAAAACATTTGATTGAAGAGCGATACCTCTTACCAATCCTTTAAAGGTAATTAATGTTGTTTCAGCCAACTTAATTTGCATTTCATTGCCACCTTCAGCATCCCCCTTTGCCTCTCTCCAGGCTGCTCCACCAGCCACGCAATTAACTGCAGAACTCCCTTCATAAGTAATATTTGAATTGCCTACAATGCCCATGCCCGTAGTGCCGAAGGTCTTTGAAATCCTGATATAGATGGTATCCATATCATCTATGGAAGAGTTATCATAATTAGTTTTTAATTTTATTGCCATTATTTTTTTTGATTATTATTTATTTTTATCGGATGCAAATATAGCATTC
>JABDAW010000103.1 GCA_013288905.1 Bacteroidota bacterium
AAAATAGAAAGATGAAATAAAAAAAATAATGCTAAAGTCAAGAAACATATTACAAACAACTATTATAGTGCTATCAATTTTTTTGACTTTATCATTCTCAGCCTCTGCTCAGAACGTAAATTATCTTTCCATTTGGAATAGGTTAAGTGATAATCAAAAAGGAATTTATGCGGATTCAGTGGCAAGAGTAAATGGGATAAGATATTTATCAAATGAATTAGGTGATGATTTTTTTGAAAAGAATTTAAGATTTTGCGGATTAGCGACAATGAAAGCTGGCGGAGGACGTTGTGTTTTCTTTGAAATAGTAGATAATAAATGTATTTCAGGTCGAACATTAGTTTATGTATCGATTCCAAAATGGAATATTGATGATAGTTTTACAACAACCATTACAAAACAGAAGATATTAAATTGCATAAACAATTGCGATAGTTGCAAATTTCTTATGGACTCCTCGAAGGCAATGGAAATAGCTAAGTCAGTTTTAGGAGTAGAAATAAAAAAATATAATAAAAGCAGTATTGGTATATGGGGTGATGATTATAACTATTATCCACAATGGATTTTTCAAACAACAGATAATTCAATGCAAGGTTACACTATCACAATTGATGCTGATACAGGTAAATATGAAATTGGAGGTTGGGATATAAAATATTAATAACAATAACAATAAAATATATGTAAAGTATAAAGATTATAATAAGAAATTGCGTTAAGCTAATTCTCGAAGTAGAAAACTAGTAACTTTAAACAAACGAGAGTAAAGCAAGATGCTCATGCAATGCGTGAGCTTTTGTGTTTACTTCGTTTGTGGGTATACTAGTACCTCTACTTCGGAAAACCAAAGGTCTCACGCAGTTTGATTTATAGAGATTTATAAAACAAAAAAGCATGAATAATGTATAAAGAAAGAAATGAATCAAGAGCACCATGATGGTTAAGATTTTTTTATCTAAAGTCCGAGCTACTGGATATAACAAGCGCATACAGCAGCCATGTGAAAATGCGTCATTAATAAATTTTTAAGTAATTTTGCAAACAATAAATAAATATAATGAAAAAAATAAAACTAATAATACTGAGCTTAACAATGCTGATATGCTGCGTTACAGGCTTTGCGCAACAAATTGAATTAGATTCTACAGCTTGGAAATATCAGCGAGATATGATTTTCCAAAAATCATCTTACATTTTTCAAGGTACGTTGATAAATGGTGAACCTGCCATGAGGCCAAGAGCACCTTATGCAGATGGTTATCAATATCCTTATATCAAAAAAATAAAAATCACTTCTATTTTCAAAAATATAGACGGAAAATTGAAGTTAGGAACTGTTCAGGTTATTGATTATAGCAGGCACTATAACATTGATGAATATGGTAATTTATCTGTGGTTAGTGTAAGCGATGGAGGTTATACGTATGAAGATAATGGCATCTATTTTTGTACTAAGCACGATTCCACAATTGATAAACCTGATGTAGATAATGACGCAATATTATTAAAGCAAATTTGTGGGGTTGGTTTTAATTTTCAAGATTTCTATGATGAGAATCACAAACAACCAAATCCTCTATATTGCTTTAGGACTTTTGGATTAAGCTATACCAGTAAAGCGGATTTTTATAAGGAAATAAAAAACTATCCAAATGTTACGATTCCTGATAGTTTGCTTAATCCTCCTGTCCCTGTTGTGGAACCTGTTAAGTATAAAAAAGTATATCGTCTAATTGACCATATATATATATTAGATAGTATTCCTGATATTTCGCCACAAAAAAAAAGTCCAATTGAAAACGAACTGAAGCCTGTTAAGCCTTTTATTAAAATTGACACGAGTAGTATCTTAAACAATATTCATATAAAAGCATCCGGGGCAAATGAAAAGACAGGACATATTAAGCACATTGAAGATGTTGAACTTACTTTACAAATTGTAAGTGCGACTATAACAGGTACATTTCCATTTTTCAATCTTGATTTTGACATTTATATAAATGCAAATGGACCTGGCTACTTTCTTGATAATATTCTAATGGATTTTGCTTATTCGCCAGCATTAGGCTCAAATATTGCATATAGTTTATTTCCCAATTTGAATTCTATGTTCTATGATCCAACTGCTGATTGGACAACTGGGAATATTAGTGCGCAAGTTTTTTCATTAAATTATGGTTCAAATCCCGATTCGACTTCATGGACAAGAAATGAAATCCCAACAACTCCAACACAACTATTTAGTTTTAGTATTCCTGTTAATACCTGTACTGACACAGTTTCTATTGGCTTTACTAACAGAGGCTCTACAGCTTTAGATAATTTGTTTACAAATAATTTTGATGATGATATGTCAGATGCAATTATGTTTGATGCTACTAATTATTGGCCTAATGACCCTTATGAAAATCTACCTTGTCCTCCTCCTCCTGTAATTACAAGTTTTACTGATACTCTTATCGCAGGAGATTACTATCAAAATAATCCTATGAACTTATCAAATATGGTTATCAAAGGTTCCGGTTTTGAAGGTGCTCAAGGAAGTGGGAATGTATTTTTTGGAAATGCTGATAATGGTGGAGTCACAACTCTTCCTCTTGATGGTTATGATATTCAATCATGGTCTGATACCATGATTACATTAACTGTTCCCGGAATGATACAATCTGATCCAAATTTAGCTACCCCTGGAGGAGGTACTTTTAAAATTAAAACAAATTCAAATCAATTTGTAAGTAGCACAGGAGTACAATCAGGTGGGGTTTATTTTCTTTATTCCGTATTAAATAAAAGCATTCCTACTCCATATACAAAATTAAGACGTGATTTAGGAAAAATACATGCTACAGATACTTGTATTACATTTCTTTTAGATACAAGTATAATAAATTATAATAATAATGTTTCTACAGGTAATCCAATGCTTATACCTATGATTAAAAAAGCATTGGCGGATTGGGTATGTGAAACACAAGTAAATTTTATTATTGGAGGTGCCGATAGTGGGCATACTCTTAATCCAAATTATTCATTAATATATCTGGTAAATACATTACCAAATATTGGCGAGATAGCAGAAACAGACCCTGCTGTAATTACTTGTACAGATGCCATTAATACATCAATTAAATATAAAGTTGCCACAGGTTACCAAATACAGATTTTACGAACCCCTGCAACCTCCACTTACCCATCATATTTTTGGTGGTTTGATACTTTATCTACTGTTAATGATTCTGTACCTCCGAATGGAGTTGATTTATTTCAAACCCTCCATCATGAATTCGGTCATGCCAGTGGAATGGGGCATATTACAGATAATACTGATTTAATGTATTATACTCAAAGACCAGGTCCTTATCAGAATTGGTATAGACGATGGATAAAACAATTTTGGAACGCAAATGGAGGTATTGAGATTGATAGAAAAAGTGCATTGTTTAATAATTATAGTTCAGGATGCAGTGGTTTTGAATTGCCATTAGCTTCATTCAGTAGTTGCCTCCCTGACGAAGATTTAGTTCCAACGATTAATCCTTATGTTTTCAACTTAAAAATGTATCCTAATCCACTTAATGATAATTTATTAAACATAACATATACATTAAAACAAGATTCACAGGTTACGTTTGAAGTCCTAGATATAACGGGCAGAGAAGTACTTTCAATAAATGAAAACAGGAATGCTGGTAAACAAATTGACCAACTGAATTTAGATAATATCTCTATTGGAGTTTATCTTATAAAAATCATTATTGGAGATACACAAGACACACAAAAATTAGTGAAGATTCGATAATAAAACATAACAAGCAACATTTTAAAAAAGCGGTATGTTTCTATACCGCTTTTTTTTATTAAACTTATTATTAGGCATGTACTTCTATAAATTCATTAATCTAAAGGAAACACATCTACAGGCATTTGATGATTGAGGAATAGGGAGTTTCGTTCCATGACAGATTTTAATACCCATTGCTGATAAAATAGCAGGAGAAACTAGATAGGGCAGGGGAGAGGCTATGATAATATCAGTGCACGATTAACGAATAACGGTTAACGAATAACAGGTAACAATAAACTTTTAATTTGTTTAATTTTGCATTTATGAATTATAATAAAGTTACCCCGAATATCATTTCGCAATTAGAATCAATTGCAGGAAAAGAGAATGTCTATCTTGACGAAGAACATCTGAAACAATATAGTCATGATGAAACCGAGGACTTAAAATTCTATCCTGAAGTTATTGTCAAACCCCGCACCAGCAAAGAGATTTCTGAACTGTTGATTCTTGCCAACAGAGAAAATATTCCGGTAACCCCTCGCGGTGCAGGCACCGGATTGAGTGGTGGTGCATTGCCTGTCTTTGGCGGAATAATCATCGCTATGGAACGATTCAATTCCATCCTTTCTATAGATGAAAGAAATTTGCAAGCCACCGTCGAACCCGGTGTCATCAACCAGGTATTTCAGGAAGCTGTCATTGCAAAGGGTTTATTTTATCCGCCAGATCCTGCCAGCAAAGGCTCTTGCTTCTTAGGAGGCAACCTTGCCGAAAACGCCGGTGGTCCTAAGGCTGTGAAATATGGCGTTACCAAAGATTATGTTTTGAATCTTGAAGTCGTATTGCCCACCGGAGAAATAATCATGACAGGAGCCAACGTGCTGAAGAACGCTACAGGATATAATCTCACCCAACTTATCGTCGGCAGTGAAGGCACTTTAGGCATTATTACCAAGATAGTTTTTCGTCTCCTTCCTTACCCCTCCCAAACGCTGCTGATGCTGGTACCATTTGCTTCTGCCGCCAAGGCATGTGAGGCTGTTTCTGCTGTATTCGTTGCGGGTATCACACCATCAGCGATGGAATTCATGGAACGAGATGCGATAGACTGGGTATTGAAATTCGTTGAAGTAAATATTGAGATTAAAGACACTATACAAGCCCATCTTTTGATAGAGGTAGATGGCAATGATGCTGATGTGTTGATGAAAGATTGCGAAAAGATTTCGGAGGTGATGTATCGTTTCGGTTGCGATGAAATTCTTCTGGCAGAAACTGCAGCACAGAAAGAAAACCTGTGGAAAATGAGGCGGCGTGTGGCAGAGGCGGTGAGGTCTCATGCAGTTTATAAAGAAGAAGATACCGTAGTGCCCAGGGCTGAACTTGCAAAGCTGCTGACCGGAATAAAAGAGATCGGGAAGAAATACGGATTCAGGTCGGTTTGTTATGGTCATGCCGGCGATGGGAATCTGCATGTGAACATTATCAAAGAACAACTTTCTGATGAAGAATGGAATACTAAACTTCCCTTGGGGATTCGTGAGATTTTTGAATTATGCGTGAGCCTCGGTGGTACTATTTCCGGCGAACACGGCATTGGGTGGGTACAGAAAGGGTATATGGATATTCCCTTCAGCGAAAAAGAAATCTCTTTGCAGAAAGGAATAAAGTCGCTCTTCGATCCGAATCATATTTTAAATCCAGGGAAGATATTTGTTTAGTAATTTAAGATCCGATAAGGTTTGTGAAATGTAATAACACAGCAGAATTTAATCCTTCGGTTTATTTTGCGGCACCCTGAAGTTCTTAATATTATAGGTAAAGGTAAGCATCACATATCTTTTCAACACTTGAGTTCTGGTGTCTTCCACATACGTGTCAGTGACGGTTCTTGTGATGTTTTGATTTTGATTAAGCAAGTCATTGCATGAGAGACGAAGTTCAGCCAACCTGTTTTTCAAAAACTTGTAACCTATTGCCACATTCCAAAGAAATATATTTTCATCATTGCTGCCCAAACCAGTGAGATAAACATTACTAATCTCGGTATTAAACAGCCAACCTCCCCAGGGCAATAAATTAATTTTAAAGTCTCCGGTATGAGAGAAATAATTGTCATTAAGATTTGGCTGAATGGTATTAGAAACTAAGTTATAATTCCCGGAATAAGACAAAGTAAAATCAACCTTTTCGTTGATATTACTACCCAAAACCAAGCCTCCGGTAAAGTTGTTGGTGCTCGCCACATTGGTAATATCATTAATCAAGCCAGGAGTTCGCGTGAAAGTATATCCAAGGTTTATATTGAGATTGCTTTTAAGAAATTTGACAGGAAAACCGTAAGTAAGAAATGAACGCGCACTTGCATATCCGGGTAGGTTGACAGGTAAAGTTATCTGCGATCCTTTGTTTAATAGAACAGAGTTGGGACCATTAATTATCGTGGTATCTTTATTAGCAATGATTGTGGAATTAGCAATATAATCGCTCTGAAAAGAAGCATTTGCGTAGCCTATGAACGTTTGCCCTTTTGGGGTATTGATTAAAGTATATCTGATGGTAAGACTTTGATTATATGCCTGCTTTAAATCAGGGTTTCCAGTGATTAATTGAAGTGGATTGGAATTGTTAATGACATTCTGCAATTGAGTGATACTCGGTGCTACAGTGCTTGTGAAATAAAGGATTCTAATCTTGTCGCTCTTATTGAAATTGTAATTGAATATAGCGGATGGAAGGACGTTCTCATAAGACTTGTTAATAGTAAATACATTTGGAAAGGTTTCCTGATCAGATAGCTGTGTATTTTGATTTGCAATGCCCATCATAAGATTGAATTTATCGCCTTTCAACCGATAACTCAACTGCTCCTTTTGGTTGATAACAGTGTTCTCGAACCGATTAGACAGCAAGGAATCCAATGAAGAGTAAGCATCAGAAACAGTATCTAAATTATTGGTGGTTTTATAGGTATGATTCTGCATATAAGAAGGATTGTAATTGAATTGCAGAATAGAAACACTGCTCAAAGGCTCGGTATAAGCGAGGTTGGGAGAAATGGTATAACCCTTGGTACCAGTTTGTCCCTGCTGATTGGCACTTACTATTGAATCATTGGTTTGAAAATATTCAGTTCTCGAAACTATGGCAGTAGAGCCAGTCTTATCATTAACATCGGTAGCGATATTCAAAGAAATAGTCCTCCCTTTCTTCTTGAATTTATGGCGTAATAAAAGATTATCAGAAAAATCATAACCGGAAGTATGCGCAATATAACTTGCCATGGTAGTGCTCAACGTTTGGTCCTCAAAAGTATTGATTCCATTGATGGGGCTTGAGGAATTGTTGTTTTGATAAACCAATTTAGGAGTCATGATAATAGAGTTGGAGGAATCAAAATCATATTCCATACGGATGCTCGCCCGATGATTATAGTTATTGCTGGAGCCGGTATCATTTTCCGTATAATATAGGGTAGTCGTGTCTGTAAGAAAGTTTTGGCGACTGATGCTGCTGGTCGTTAAGTTGTCGGTATTGTTATAAAAATAACTCGCGTTGATAGTAAACTTCGTTCCAATCTTATCAATGAAATTAAGCCCGATAGAATTGGTAGTATTAATACCTCCCTGCTGACCCACCAGAAAGTTATTAGGATTAGGACCATTACCGCTGCCACCTCCGGGACCGCCTGAATAACCTCCTGTTCCTCCTCCGCCATTTCCGCCTCTTCCACCGCCACCACTGCCGCCAGAGCTTCCACCACCGGAGCTGCCTCTTTGTTGTGAATTGGTCCCGAGTACACCTAATAAATCTTGCGTGGAGAAATTCTGCATGTTGATATTATTACTCAAACCTATTATCGAGATTCTTTCGGGACCATTAAAAAAATTGATATTACCCCCAGTCCAATACCGGTCATCAGTACCATAACCTGCATACACCTTTCCAAATTGACCATTACTTTTACCGGTTTTGGTAATAATATTTATGGTCTTTTCAGAATTCCCATCATCAAATCCCGTGAATTGAGACTGATCACTCAATCGGTCAAACACCTGAACCTTGCTGATGACATCAGCCGGCAGATTCCTCAAAGCAATAGACGGGTCATCACTAAAGAATTCCTGCCCATCTATCAAAACCTTCTTGACCGTTTCGCCATGCGCCTGCACCGTACCATTAGGATTAACAACTATTCCAGGCATCTTCTCTACCAATCCTTCTGCTGTGGCATCAGGATTAACTTTGAAAGCCTTGGCATCATATTGCGTGGTATCGCCGATCATTTCGGTGCGCTTGGCGAAGGCAACGACTTCGGCAGCTTTGAGTTGTGCGACGGTATGTTCCATCTTGATAATGCCAAGATTTTTATTCACTTTTATAGAAATATTCCGTATCGAATAAGTTACATATCCTAAATAACTCGCCTTGAAATTATAGATGCCCGAAGGCAAGTCATTCAAGATAAATCTCCCTGCCGAATCACTCTAAACCCATGTAATCTTGGTGGTATCGAGAATATTTGCAAGCACCACATTCACCTCTTCCAATGGAGTATTTTCATCCTTATCCACAAGGGTTCCTGATAGAGAATAGGTCTGTGCGGCAACCTGGAAGGCACCAATTGTAATTCCAATAATTAATGTAACAAGTTTCTTTTTAATCACGGCGTAAAATTAGGTTTTTGAACCGATAGTGGGTACAAGGTTTAAGGATATATAATCTCCAAAGGCAACATTTAACAGTAATTTAAGGGCTTAGGTAAGTTTTTAATAATCATCTTCGGAAATTAGTAAAATGCTATTTGGAATATTTTTTAACCTTAGTATAAAAGCTGTAAATGATTCTTATTTAAACCTTAATATCTTATCTAATAAGGTCATCTCTGATACCAATTATTTTATACCGAAGATATCTATTGTAGAATGGCATAATTAAGGCAAATGTCAAAGTTCCC
>JABDAW010000104.1 GCA_013288905.1 Bacteroidota bacterium
TTCTCCGCCGTTTGGTTTTTCTAATGCTTAATCTGGGATAAAATAATAAGTGTCAAAGATGACCTTATTACCATATTGAACTAAGGAATAAGGTTTGGTTTAATGGCGATAGAATCCCTTATGCTAAGGTTAAAAAGGATATTTTTTAATTCCATTACTATTTTCCGAAGAGGTCTATTCTTTACTTATATGCTATTCCCTTTTTTGGGAATGCAATAAAAGGAGGAGAGGAATTATTAAAGTTTAAGTTAACTATCCTTTCAATTTTGAACCGATGGTTCCTATAGCTATTATTAAAATTATAATCAGAATAAGAATAAGTATCGAATAGGGATTGGCGAAGTTCACTGTCCAGCCCATACCTTCAATTCTTTTCGGTGGAAATATCCTGTTGTCTTTCGAATTAAAATAAAGGAAGCCGAGGACCCAGTTTTTGGGATCATCATGCCAGGCATTTAATGTTTCCTGGTCAGGATTTTCTTTGGTAAATATTCTTCTTATAATTAAAATAATAATGATTAGATCCAAAATTAGCGGGATAAATGGTGTCATCTCAGGATTTTGATGCAGATACATCATGGATGGTATCAACCCTGCGTTAAATAATAAAAGCAGGAGGATGTATCCGATGCGGGTACTGCGTTTTCTTCGAAAGATTAAATAAAACATCACCAAAGAAAACAGGGATGTAATGATGTAAAGCGCTTGTGGTATCATAATTTATTTTTTAATGCCGGATAGCTATGGAATAGGGCTTTGAAGATACTTCGGTATTATAATTCGGAACCAATTCCAAGGTATTCATGTCAATGATTGTGATATAACCATCGCGTTGTCCTTTGATAATGGAATGATGTGGCGCAGGACCATTGTTAGAGAAGTTTTGATTGGCGACATATACCACGCCAGCAGCATCATCCACTGCTATTCCATGGGGTTGCCAGCCGGTATAAATATTTTTTACCAAAGTATTTGTCTGATAATTTATAACACTTATCAACCCTCGTTCAAAAGAATTATGCAACGTAAGAGTATCTTCCTGGCATGAAATAAAAAGATAAGGATATGTCTTGCTGATACTTAACTCTTGCGGATAAATGCCCACAGGAATCCTGGCAAGGAGCGTGTTGTTTAAAGGATTAATTGCTATTACTTCATTAGAATCCTGGCAGGTAAAATAAAGTTGAGAATAATCAGGGGAAAAAAGCATTTCATGGGGATCAAGATTAGGAGTTATATTATTCCAATGTATCGGCGCATTCAAAGCAATGGGTCCTGATGGTAAAGTGGGCTGATGCGATGGAGTAACATCTAATTTATAATAAAAATTTCCCTGTTGTCCGGCAACATATAAAGTATTTCCTGAACTGTCAAGGATACATCCGTGGGACCAGAGGAATAAATTTGAACCAATCCAATTAGTATCCGCTTCATCAATCATGGTTTCGAGATTAATATAAGCTACCATTCCATTGCCTTCCCAATCAGTAATATAAAGCCGCTTGCTGTCAGGAGAAATGGCAAAAGAACTCCAAAGTCCTGCGCTTCCGAAGCTGGGCATGGGTATCTTTGAAACAAGATGATCATCAGTGGTGCTGTGCATTTCAAGAATATTGCCGCCATAAAAGTCAACATACCAGGATTGATTATCGGGCGAAACTTTTATTGAATGGGGGCTGGTATTAAAGGCAGTATCCCCGATGGTTATCACATTCATTGCAAGCCTTGTTGCCTGATCAAAGACAGTTACCAGGTCGCTTTGCTGATTAAGGACATAAAACTTCTTGCGATTTGGGTTGTCTGACCACATTATTTTACCTGAATTGTTAGGTGCTCCGTTATCTATCCAAGTCTTGATGGCAGCCACTTCATCATGTGTGAGGGGTGTATTATTATAAGGCATTGTGGGTACTAATTGTGGTCCTAAATCGGCGTAAGTATTGATAAAATACATCATATAACTTTGATCTGACCGATAAGGAATTACCTCTGCGCCATTGTCACCGCCTTTGAATAAATTATCCCAGGAAGACAGGTCAATTCCTGCGGCGCCAGACTTGCTTTGTGTGTTATGGCAGCCGGCGGTGGCACATTTTCTGAGCATGATATTCTCTACTGCGGCAGGGTATCCGCTTCCTCCCAAAACAATTCCCTGATCGTAGGTACAGTTGGAATAAAACAGCATTCCAGTCCATGAAAGCAGCAGGGAAAGTATCAGGATTTTCTTATTCAAAATCATGATGCAAAAATAAGAAAAAGGGAATTATGATATATAAATTAGTTATCCAGATTTGCAATAAGATTTTCGATAAAGACCATCCCACTTAGGATATTTTATTTCTTCATCAAATCCTCAATATCATCAGCTTCCAAAGGAATATCTTTCATCAAATCCACAGGACCATTTGCAGTGATAAGAATATCATTCTCCAAACGAATGCCAAGGTTCTCTTCCGGAATATAAATCCCCGGTTCACAAGTAAAGACATAGCCCGCCCTGAAAGGCTTATAGTGATTCCCAATATCATGAACATCCAAACCCAGGAAGTGGGATGTGCCATGCATAAAATACTTTTTATAAGCAGGCCATAAAGGATTTTGCTTGTCAATATCTTCTTGTTTAATTAACCCCAAGCCAAGCAATTCCTTCTCCATAATCTTGCCAACTTCTTTATGATATTCCTCTAAAAGATTTCCCACAACAAGCATTTTTGTAGCAGCTTTCATCACCCTCAATACCGCATTATAAACTTCCTTTTGTCGTGGAGTAAACGTACCTGAAACCGGTACCGCACGGGTCATGTCAGCTGCATAGTTTCCATACTCTGCCCCGAAATCAAGAAGAATAACATCACCAGCTTTACATTCTTTATTGTTTTCATTGTAGTGAAGTACATTGGCACTTGGACCCGAAGCAATTATTGGGTAATAGGAATGGCCGGTAGCCCGATTCATAAGGAATTCATGAGTTATCTCTGCTTCTATTTCATATTCCATAACACCCGGTTCTACGAACTTCAAGACACGATGAAAAGCTTTGTTAGTAATATTACAAGCCACCTGCAATTGTTTGATTTCATCATCCGACTTAACGGCTCGCAAATCAGCCATAATCGGTGCAGAACGTTGATAAGTATGGACAGGATAAGTCTGTTGCAATTGATGAATGAAACGGAGATCACGGTACTGAACGACATGAGCGTAGCGGTCGTTTTCATTTGTGTTTAAGTAAACATTTTCGGCATGATGCATGAGAATAGGAAGCACCATATTGAAATCATCAATCCATAATACAGTTTCTATTCCTGAAGCAGCTTTAGCTTCTTCAAAAGTATATTTATGACCTTCCCAAACAGCTATCTTTTCATTCGTCCGCCTTAGAAACAACACCTCTTTGTATTGTGGTAGTGGGCTATCTGGGAAGATTACCAGGATAGTTTGTTCTTGATCAATTCCAGATAAATAAAACAAATCAGAGTGCTGTCGGAAGACAAAAGTCTGGTCGCCATTCTTAGGCTCCTCGTCATTGGAATTAAAGATAGCAACAGAATTTGTTTTCATCTGTTCAGCAAAACGTTTGCGGTTTTCTATGTAATTCTTTGGGTCTATTGGGGTATATTTCATATACTTTTATTTATGATTTTTATGGCGGCAAAGGTAGGGATTAATCGGATAAAGAAGAGATATGTCCATATTTTTCATCAGGTAAAAGTCTAATAATCAAGGTCTATTTACTATCACGAGATGCTTTTTCAAGGAACTGCCTGGCTTTGAGGGTGTCCCCTGTCATTTTATAAATACCTGAAATAAATTGATCACATTCAGCATCTTTTGAATTAATTTCTAATGATTTATTGAAATATTCTAATGCCTTTTTGAATTGTTTTTCGTTGGCATAGGTCACTCCTATATCTTTAAAAGCAGTTATTGACTTAGGATTTATTTTTAAAGCATCTTCAAACATCCCAATTGCTAGTGAATCCTTGCCCATTTGCCCTAATACCATACCTTTGCTTATTAATAATTTATCATTTTGAGGGTCATATTTAATTATTGAATCATAAGTGACTAACAACTTATCATTTTGATGCGTTTGTTCATAACATTGCGCCATCATTTTAAATTCATAGCTCGATTTAAAGGGCAACTTTGACTCAAGCAATTCAAAATAATAAATGGCATTTTTATAATCCTTTCGAGCTAAGTAAGCTTGTGCTAAAGCATCATAGGCATCGTTGTCTTCGGGAGTAATTTCAAGGGATCTTTTGAATTCAATGATCGCTTTATCAAGCAATTTAATTTTAGTCGCTTCATCCTTCTCTAATAAATATTGATCCTTTAACAGAGAGATTCCATTGTTAGTATGAGCGCGGGTACTATTAGGAACAACCTCGACATCATGCCCGAATAATTCAATGTTACTCTTCCAATCCTGACTGCGGGCAAGGGTTTTGACGGAATAAAGTCCAGTGATGATGAATACAATAATCATTAATGATGAATGAGTCGAAATGAATTCTTTGACAGTTGAGGATTTGGGTTTAAATTTATCTGCCTTCGTAATCTTAACCAATAAAACCGAAACAATTAGACAAAATCCTAAAGATGGCATGTACATGAAACGCTCTGCCATCGTGGCTCCTATCATTAAAAAGATGTTTGATACAGGAGCCAATGTCAGAAGGAAAAACAAGATGGCGAAGGCAATAATATTTTTCTTGAAAATAGTAGATATTGCATAAATTCCTAATGCGAAATAGACAAGAATTGCTGCTAATGCCAAGGGATTCGATAATGTTATGATTGGAATTGTTGCAAAAGAATAGTCATAAGATAAAGGATGCGGGATTATTAATAACAAAATATATCTTAGAAGAATATAAAATGCAGTTGTTTCTCTGCTAATGAAATCTGTTGCAGCATACAATGAATTATTAACAACAGAGTGATCAAAAGATGTGGTAATAGTGCGAAGTGCTAATGATCGAATGAAGAAATATAACTCAACTGTTATGAATAATATCAAGAAAATGAAAAGAATCTTTTTGAAATTCGCTTGTGTGAAAACAAAAAGTATTAAAGGCATAATGATTAGAAATGAAATGCTGGTTTCTTTCGAGGATAATGAAAGCAGATAGCTAAAGCCTCCAATAAATAACATCAAAATAGAATTATTATCTAATGATTTTAAAAAGAAATAAGTTGAAATCAACATAAATAAAAAGCATACTATTTCATCCCTGCTCTTAATGCTATCAACTACTTCGGTATGGATGGGATGAGCTGCATAAAGCAGAGTACAAACAAAAGGTATCAACAAATTTTTCTTCTCAAATAACTTACAAAGAATGATAAATAACAACCAACATGTAAAAGCATACATCAGGACATTTACAAAGTGTCCTATATGCGGATTATCAGGAAAGAATTGCCATTCAACAGCAAACATTGCCAAGGAAACAGGACGATATTCGGCAACTCTTGTATCATTAATCCCAAACCAATAGCTATGCTTGAAGATAGTTGGTATGCCAGCTATACCTTTCGTTGTGATAGTATTTGCTTTAATGACAGAACCGTCATCAAGCGTATAATTAAAGGAAATACTTTGTGCATAAAGTAGAAAAGCAAAGACGGCAATCATCAATCCTAAGGAATTCTTTAGATGAGTTGAAGAATTTTTTGTTGCTAATTCTTTCTTAATAGCATCCTTTGCAGGATTTTTCTTATTTGATATTTGATTCGTATCTTTAATCATATAAAAGGAGAGGTTTAAAATGAACTTATCTCTAAATTATTTTGCTCCAATAAGAAAATCCTTTGTTTCTCTAACCGAGGATAGATAAGCATTGATAAAGGTTTCGGCATACTTATTAATTTATCCTGGAAGGAGTGCATATCATAACTCACAAAACTATTCTCCTTGTAATAAACCAATTTGTTATCAATAATCTGAAAGGAAATTATGTTCAAAATTGGAATGGTTTTGTAATAAGAGCCGTAATAATCAAAGACTAAAATCCCTGTTTCAGGATTGTTCATGTAAAGCCATTTATTATCTTCGATCATAGATGTAGGCTTTAAATCATAGCCCAGCACTTGAGTAATGTTTCCGCTCTGTTGAGTGATTTGAAGTGTAGATTCTATCCGCTTTAATTGGAAATCCTGCTGGTCATAAACCCACAATGCGTCATTATAAGAATTACATATTACCAAAGGCTGCTGGATGTCAAGATCAATAAAGTTGATACTCGTAGTAAATGCAAGTTTATTATCCAGCATGACCACTTGCCTTAAATCTCTATAAAATAATTCCACCTTCATAGGATTGGACGCATCAATACTGGTAAGACTTCCAAGAGTTTTATCACTATAATTTGCGAGGTATTTACCAAGACTGTCATATTCCAATAATTGATTATCAGAAATGATATAACAGTTGGAGAACTGGTCAGTAGTAAGGAAAGAAGCGTGAATAGGAATTGATTTTATTAAAAAATAATCTCCTGTTCTGAAGGATAAACACAGAATAGAAAGAATTAAAAGGGGTGATTTTATCACATTAATTTGCATTGGCGAACTCTAATATCTCATCAACATATCGTCTGTCATTAGAAAGACGAGGAACCTTGTGTTGCCCGCCCAGCTTACCTTTTGCTTTCATCCAATTATAAAAAGTATTCTCAGGCATGGACTTAATCAATGGTTTCTTTAAGGCAATATCAGACTGACGTTTGGCTTCATAATCAGAATTCAAGGCTTGTAGTGATTTATCCAGCATATCTGTAAAAAACAAGATGTCATCCGGTTCCTTTTCAAACTCAATTAACCATTCATGTCCTCCATTATTTTCATTGCTGAAATAGATTGGACCAGCAGTGTATTCTTTAATGATAGCACCGGTGTTGGTGCATGCAAATGCTATTGATTTCTCAGCATTATCAATGATTAATTCCTCCCCAAAAGCATTAATAAAATGTTTTGTTCTGCCGGTTATCTTTATTCGATAGGGATTCAAAGAAGTAAATGCCACGGTATCCCCAATGATATACCGCCATAAACCAGCATTGGTGGAAATAACCAATGCATAGTTCACATTGCGCTGCACTTCGCTCAACTGGAGCGTATTTGGATGCTCTTTGCCATATTCTTCCATAGGCATAAATTCATAATAAATTCCATAATCAAGCATCAACAGCAATTCATCAGAATTTGAATGATCCTGAATTCCAAAAAATCCTTCCGAAGCGTTATAAGTTTCCAAACAATTTATCTTATGTGGCGGCATCAGTTGCTTCATCTGCTCACGATATGGAACGAAGCTCACAGCCCCATGAACAAAGAGTTCCAGGTTAGGCCAGACTTCCAGAAGATTAGCTTTTCCGGTAACTTCCATGATACGTTTTGCCAGCACAATTGTCCAGGTCGGCACACCACTTATATTTGTTACATTCTCACTAATCGTTGCATTCACAAGCATATCAATTTTTTCCTCCCATTTATCCATCAAAGCAATGGAAAGCCCCGGCGTTCGGATGAATTCAGCCCAGAAGGGAAGATTTTGCATCAATATCGCCGACAGATCGCCATAATATGTTTCACTGCTATAAGAATTTATCTGATGACTTCCACCCAAAGCCAGACATTTACCATTAAAAATCAAAGTATCAGGATGGTTATTACAATAGATCGAAAGCAAGTCCTTACCCCCTTTATAATGACACTCAGCAAGGGCTTCTTCGCTCACCGGAATGAACTTACTCTTGTCGCTGGTCGTGCCGGAAGACTTGGCAAACCACTTAATATCCGAGTTCCAAAGAATGTTCTGTTCGCCATTCCGCACCCTCTCGATATAAGGCTTCAAACTATCATAATTATTCACCCCGACACGGTCTTTAAATTCATCAATGTTCCTGATATTACTGTATTGATGCTTCCTTCCCCATTCCGTATCGCGAGCGGAATAAATCAATTTCTTCAATAGCTCCTCCTGCACTTCATGAGGATATTTCATGAAGAGTTCCATTTGATGAATTCTCTTTTTCATCATCCAGGATACGAAAGAATTAATCAGCGGCATGAGGGCAAAATTAGGAATTAGAAATTAAACAGGCAAATTGTTCAATAAATTTTCCTGAATTCTATTAGCATCAGGAATGTTTTTGGGTACATGACAAATTGCACAAGGATGAATTAATTTAAGCTGTATGTTTTCATTTTTTTCGCTTACGCGGATGCCTTAGGACGAGGCTTCGCCATTTTTGGGGCTTCCTATATCCTTGCTTGCCCGCCCTAAATAGGCGCAGACGACACAGTCAATAGACCATTAAAATAAATGACCACAAAGTTCAATTTGTCATATACCTATGTTTTTCCTATTTATTAAAATATCCCAAAAAATTTTAGACATGACCCGCAAATTTTTGGACACGCCCCTGAGTCTTTTGGACATGACGTTCAAACTTTTGGACACAGACCTCAAACTTTTGGACATAACTCTCAAACTTTTGGACACAGACTTCAAACTTTTGGACACAAACATGACTAAAACACCTGTTTTTGGGAGGGTAGTTATCCTATTAATTGATGCCATTACCATTGTATAACAGACAATTACACTTAAAAAAAAGACTAATTACAGATGACCCATCCTTCAATAGCTTCCTTCC
>JABDAW010000105.1 GCA_013288905.1 Bacteroidota bacterium
TTCTGTCCACGTTCCTTTCATATCTTAGGTACACTTAGGATATTTACACACCTCCAAACAAAATGGTAGTTTTGTCCACATAAATTATGAATCAATGTTATAGGTTTCTATATGTTTCAAAGTAAATTTACAGGTATAAAATGGGAAACAGAATTATAAATTCGCTTTTGCTTATTCTGTCGGTTATAACATTGATCACACCCGCTATCATTAACAAATATCCGCTTGTATATTCTGATTCCGCATGTTATCTTTATTCCGGATTTGAAGGGAATGTACCTGTTGACAGACCTATTGTTTACAGCCTTTTTATTATCAACATTCCATTTGCAAGCACCCTTTGGTCAGTAATCCTTTTACAGGCTACAATCATTACCTCATTGATTCTTATTTGCTTCCAAAACCTCATCAAATTCAGATATAGTTATTTAGGAACATTTATTACTATTCTGATACTTTCTTATACCACTGGAGCTTCCAATTATGTGAGCCAGATAATGCCGGATATTTTCTCGGCAGCAGCTATTATTGCCATCGGAATAATATTAGCAATCCCTGATTTATCATTTCGAAGGAGGATTTATTTATTTCTTTTGATAATCTTTTCAAGTCTTGCCCATACCTCCAATTTATTTACTTCATCTTGTTTGATATTGGTATTCTTAATATTAAGTCTTATCTTTCGAAGAAAGAAAATTATCCTTCTTAAAACCCCTGTATTTATGCTATCCATTTTGGTTATATTTTCTTCATGGCTGATACTTCCATTAATTAATCAAGCCTATGGTTGCGGCTTTAAGATATCACGCACAAAAAATGTTATGATCATGGGAAGATTAGTTGAAACTGGTATCCTCTATACTTATTTGAATGACAAATGCGAAACGGAAAACATAAAGTTGTGTGAGTTTAAGGATAAATTACCAAATGCAGCATGGCAATTTTTATGGATTGATGACAGCCCTTTATTTGATAAGGAATGCCTGCAA
This sequence comes from Bacteroidota bacterium, assembly GCA_013288905.1. GTDB lineage: Bacteria > Bacteroidota > Bacteroidia > AKYH767-A > JABDAW01 > JABDAW01. The sequence continues at coordinate 990 of JABDAW010000105.1, forward strand.
AACGGGGGATGGGGAAATTGTTGGATACAAAAAGATAAAGAATATGCACCTATAATCAATGATATTATTACAACTCCGAAATATTTATGGCTTTGTATGAAGAGTTGTTTCTTTGAAACATTTCATCAATTGATTTCATTCAAAATAGGGTACCTGGTGCCACAAATGGACGATGGTGGAGTAATTGGCGCAATAACTCAACATTATAAAAAGGAAATCAAAAGCTACAGATCCGCAAAACAAGCAAAAGAAACACTGTATTTTAATACCATTTCCAAGATACAAACCTTTGTAATTGGACTGTCTGTATTAATTTTGATTCTATTCATAGGATTAAAAAAACAAAGAGTTAGTCTTTCAAAAAACATGAAAATATTTTGTTTGGTTTCCATCCTGGGATTATTCTTAAATGCATTTACATGTACGACATTCTCATCTTTGGTAGATAGATATGAAGGGCGAGTAATATGGGTTTTGCCGTTATTGGTATTATTGATATTATTCAATAAAAACCAGGATTATTTCACTTTAAAGTCAAAAAATCAATGATTCTATTTATTGAAGACGACCATTATTTCTTCAACCAATACACCACCGGCTTCCAGAGATTGATGTTGAATTGGCGGGAAGAATCAGAGATAGCTTTTAGATTAATGTTTTGTTTTGAATAGGCACTGTCACTGTCTGTTTCATCAGCTTCAGAAATAATTATTCGCGGATGAAAAGTATTAACAGGGTCTTCATGATAATAATAATCTTTCCAGATGGGGATGGAGCGAGCACCGCAATCCCAGGTGGCACTTGAAGACCAGGTACCTATTATAGTTTCATTCTTTAAATCATAACGACCAAGATATTCATTCATTTCCTTGATAAAATAATGACGGTTTTGCAAGGAGTTATTATAGAAATGAAAATTGGTAGCAACAATAAATACGAAAATCAATATCAAAGGATAAAACCATAAGTAACGAGAAGATATGATGCCTCTCAATATCATTCCGGATAAAGAAACTAAAGATAAAATGGTGAAGATAAGATATCGCTGCGGAAGGTAATGATAACCGAATTTATGCACCTCCAAAAGAAACCAGATGAGTGTGAACAACACGGGAGACATGTAATTCGGACGAACCTTCTTCTTTATCTTTAATACAGATAAAATTATCAGAAACACAAAAGTAAGTAAAGCAAGCCAGAAGTAAAAATAGAGTTGCGGATCATGAATAAGAATATTATAATTATAAGGAAGCATCACCCAAAAATCTTTCCAGGAGAAGGCAAAACCTGTTGCCGAATTAAGATAGTTTTCGTCTAATAATTCGAAGGTGTCTTTGTGAGGAAGATACCAGCAAAGAAGGTATATGCTGATAAATAAAACCGTGAACAAAATAGAGAACAGGAACTTGTATAATCGTTCTTTTTGATTTTCCTTTTTGAAAATAAGAGCAAGAATATATTCCATAAATAAACATGCCGGAGGGATTATTACCAAGTAGGAAGAACTGATTTTTGTATAGTAAGCCAGCGCAATAAACATGCAGGAAAGGAAGACATTCAAGACCTGCTTTTTAAGACTTAATTCCGATAATGTATTTTGAGTAAAGAAGAAAAGCGAGAGTAAAAGAAAATCGCATTGCAGGAGTTCTGCCTGCGCAAAATGGGTGTAATGAAACAAATAAAACTGGGTATCGGCAAGAAGAATAACGAAGAGCCAGGAAATCTTTTGCCTGGTATTATAAAGAATAAAAAGGAAGGTGCCGATGCTTGAAAATAGAATAAAACATCTTGCGACAATCCATTTCGTGCCAAAGATCAGGAAGAAAGGATAGATTAATAAATTGAATAACGGTGTCTTGGCGACACAATCGGATTCATTGATATCAAAGGTTCCGTGATTGATGGCATTACGAATTTGGGAGAGATAAATGCCTTCATCCGTCCAGGGACCGCGACTCCATGAAACTCTATCCGGCGGATCTGCCGTGAGGAAAGGAAGATGCAACAGCAGCAGTGCCAACATCGAAATAAAGATCCAATTCTTTCGAAAAAAGATAATAGTATTATTTATCATGGGGCGAATATATCAATTAAAAAAGGCAGTCCCGTTTCCGAAACTGCCCAACCTTTTATAAAAAAATTTTTCTACTCGGCGGCAAAACTATTAAAGATTTTTATTTCAACAAAATTTAATGATATTTTTTTTTCATGTGAATCTTGTTTATAGAATATTCCTGACAAATGGTATTCAGAAGGGATTAATCGGATAATATTTTGAGATAGGGATTTTGCTATTGCATACTTCCCTTCTTCATCTCATCATAAACTAGAAGAGAAATATCACTGATGACATTTTCAAGGGATTGGGTATCGTTACCACGAATCATTATTCCTAATAAATATGGTTGGTTTTTGAAATAAACTATTCCGAATTCATGGAGTTCCTTGTCTCCAGTGGTACCACGCTCCCCGAATTTACGGGCGACAGTTAGGTTTTTATCCAGGTGCTTTACCATACCATCATTGAAATCACTGTTGGATAACAATTCCAAAGCATATTCTGACATATCATTGCTTAAATAACTGGCATTGTAAAGGACCCTGAACAAACGCGAATACTCTTCGACAGAACATAAATAATCCAGATTAATATCATCAGGAGGCATTTGCAAATCGGTAAATAACTTCTTGTAAGTGGACTCTTTGCAAGCATCACATAGCAAATATCCGGCATCATTATCCGAATAACAGATAGCATACTTTAGCAATTCTTTGAGGGTATAATATTCGCCAAATGTCAAATGGTTTTTGATAATATCTTGCTTCAATATGGCACCAGTGTGTTGATTGAAATGAATCTTGGTCTCCAGTAATGCTGGATTGTTTTCGACATCCTTGAGAATGGCAACCATAAATGCTACCTTCAACAAACTTGCTATATAAAACTTTTCGTTTTGATTAATAACAAACCAACCATTGGCAGAGTCTAAAATATTAAAATAAACCGAAGCCGTTTTTAAAGTATTATCTACTTTCTTTTGATTAATGTAGGCATTGATATTATCTTTTAATGGCATTAATCTTTCATCCTCTGTTGATACATTTGCATATAATAACATGCGCGCCAGTTTCGGTTCATTCGTTCTTATCAGGGCATAAGGGAGATTGCAGCTTTCAGCCATCTCATCATTATGAGCCACCGGAATATTAAAATGATTGATATAAATGTTGAAAGGAATTACAGCCGCAGAGACAATAATAACAACCCAATAAAGAGAAATTTTTCTTGATATGGAATACCACTTGCCTGATATCTCTTTCTTCATCAAATGGTTGTTTTGTCCCTGTTAAATAACCTTCGCCATTTCCTGATAAGCCATCAAAGAAATATCGCTGATAACATCTTCAAGCGCTTTATAATCACTTCCGCGTGTCATAATTCCTAATAAATAAGGTTTACCATAAAGATAGACAATTCCATATTCATGAAGCTCCTTATTATCTTCAATTCCGCGTTCACCAAACTTTCGGGCAACGACTATATCCTTGTCTAATTTCTTAATCATTCCGTCATTAAAATCACTTTGAGTGAGCAATTCCAAAGCATATTCCGACATATCCTTACTTAAATAACTTGCATTGTACAGCACCCTGAAAAGTCTTGAAATCTCTTCAACTGTGGCATAATATTCTGTTTTGAAATTTACATGAGGCATATTTAAAGATTCCATCAGCTTCTGCAAATCACTTTCTTTGAAATTATCCACAACCTTATATGCAGCATCATTATCAGAATAGGCGAGCGTATAACGAAGAAGTTCCTTGATACTATAAGATTTGTCAGGTGGCAGTTGATGTTGAAGAATAGCCTGGTCATGAAAAGATGAAGAATGTCTCGAATAATAAACTGTTTTATCCAAAATAGAAGGATTGTTTTCAGCTTCCTTGAGCATTGTTATTGCGAAGGCGACTTTCATGATGCTTGCCGGATTATATTTCTCATCAGGGTTAATAACAAACCATCCGCTGGCAGAATCCAAAACATTAAAATAAACAGATGCAGTTTTTAAAACACCTCCTTTCTTTTCGTTGATATAATTGGTTATCTTTTCCTTCAGCGGCATTAATCTTTCATCCTCCGTTGTAAGCCCTGCAAATAATAAAGGTTGTACAAATTTCTTATTGTTCACCCTTGTAAGGTTAAACGGAAGTGAACAATTATCAATAGACTCATCATTATGTGCCACAGGGAGGTTGAAATGGTTGATATAAATATTATAAGGCAATGCTGCGGTCAAAGCAATAATAATTACCCAGTAGAATGGGACTTTTCTTTTTAACGAATACCAGCGTTCAACAATTTTATCTTTTATCATGGCAAAATATAATATTAGGATGCCTTATTAACAGTATCAAAAATAATCTTGGAGATATTACTAAACAGCAGCGCCAGGCTCTTCTTATCACTCCCTTTAGACATGATGCTCAAGAGGTAGTTTTTGTTGTTAAGATAAATGATAGCGAATTCATGCATCTCTTTAGAGTTACCATTATTGTTCTCTGCAAAGTAATGTACCGTTTTTACGCCATTAGGCAAATATTTCAGAATACCATCCTTGAAGGAGTTATTGGAGAGTAATTCCAACGCGATCTCGCAATTGGTTTCTGTCAAGTAACCCACATTATAAAGCACCTTTAATAGTTTGGAATAATTTGCAACAGTAGTGAGATAATTCGTGTCATTAATGCCGGGATAAGGTTCCTGAACCGCATCATAAATCCCCTTCAAAAGAGTTTGATCAATGAGTGGATTCAAAGCCAATGTGGCATTCTCATCAGAGCCTGCAAACATTGCATAAATCAAACTTCTAACAGAATACGATTTATTATTCTCTAATGAAACATTCGATGAAGGAGCTTGAGTAGTGCTGTTTATTCTCTTTTGATAAAGAACCTTTTGTTCTAATAATGATGGTTTCTTTTCGCTTTGTTTCAATAAAGCGATCATCTTGGTTATTTCAAGCATATCGGTAGGGCGATATTTCTGATCAGGATTGATATTGAATTGTGAGCCATCATTCAAATCACAAAAATAGACAGATGCATTTGAAATAACTGAAGTCTTTTCAAAACTTTCGATATTATCATTAATTTGCTTTTTGATCCCTTCATATTTTTTATCATCCCCTTTTGAGTCTGCAAGTAATATCGGGCGTGTCAATTTATAATCCGTCTCCCTGATTATACATAAAGGATTTACACATTTAGGTTCGACAGGATTTTCAATCTTTGGTTGCCCAGTATTGAAATATTTGAAGGTATAATTTAACCCATAAATAGTCACAGCGGATAGACTAAGAATCAAATACAACGGCATCTTCTTAACAAAGAAATTTTGCGATTCCTTTTTATCTTTCATAATCTTTACTTAGTCTTTTCAGAAAAATTCATTGCACAAAGTTACGATATTTTTTTCATTAAACACAGTGATTTTAGGCATTTTAAAGCTTAAAAGACCTATCCATGTCAAGTGTTTCTTAGAATTGTCCAAAATCTTACAAGAATCTTACAAACTTCTTCAACCCTGTTTAACAAAAAATTAACAGCCCTTATTAATCCAAAATCCCTTTCAAACTTTCATTTCCTAAATTCGCCTCGCTTTGAATTGGATAGAAATAGCAGGATTTATAACTGGAGTCATCGGAGTATGGCTCACCATAAAAGAGAATATATGGTGCTGGTTGTTGGGAATTATCAATGTAATTCTTTACCTCATCTTATTCTTCGACCTCAAGCTATACGCCGATGCCTGGCTACAAGGATTCTACATCGTAACACAAATCTATGGCTGGTATAAATGGAGCAAAGGGACTTCCATAAAGGATGAATTAATGATTACATTCTGCAGCAAGAAGGTCTTGTTTATTTGTTTAATCGCAACCATCCTAATGACTTTTTTGTTTGGGTTTTACTTCAGTCATTATACCGAAGCAGCCCTTCCCTGGTGGGATTCTTCACTGATGGCGATGAGCCTCACAGGCACGTGGATGGCGGCAAACAAGAAGATAGAAAACTGGATCGTCTGGATCATAGCCAACTTCATCTATATCCAGATCTACATCATCAAAGACACCATTCTCACGGCGGCTCTTTACTTCATCTTTTTCTTGCTGGCGATCGAAGGTTATTTTGAATGGAAGGCATCATGGCAGAAAACAAAAACATCCAAAATATTATAAAAGTAGCCATTCTCGGGGCTGAATCCACCGGCAAGACTACTCTCTGCCGCGATCTCGCCGCTCATTACCACACGGTTTGGGTTCCTGAATATGCCCGCGAATACATCGAAAAATTAAGCGTCCCCTATCAACTGAATGACCTGCTCTATATAGCCACCCAGCATCTGATCAATCAAACGAATGCTATTAGCCAAGCCAACAAAATCCTTTTCTCCGACACCGAATTAATCATCCTGAAAGTATGGAGCCAGGAGGTCTTCGCCACCGTGCCCGAATTCATCACCAAAGAGCTTCATCAACAGCACTTCGATTTATACCTTGTTACTGATAATGCCATCCCCTGGGAATACGATCCGGTAAGAGAAAATCCCGACAAGCGCGACTATCTCCTCGCCTGTTATATCAAGGAATTGGAGGCTATTGACGCTAATTATAAAATCATCACCGGCATGGGCGAAGAGCGGCTGAAAAATGCTGTTCGGGAGGTGGAATTATTGCTAAATAAAGAATAATTATTCCACCACTATCTTTCCTGTTACCAAAGGTTTGGAATTGGAATCTATCAGTTCATAGAAATAAATCCCTTCGGATAAATCATCTCTGTTCATCACATATTCCTTGGCATTGCCAACATAAAAACTCTTTACTTTTTGTCCTTGAATGTTGAAGATATTGAGCATGGTATTTTGGGGATTTCCGGCGATGGTAAAGGTTGTTTTATCGGTGAAGGGATTGGGGAAGAGGGAGGTTGGCATATTTGTTTGAGCAATTTCATTGATGCCAGTTGCGGCATCAGGAGTGTATTCCCAAAAGGCATTTGAGGAATCAGGAATATAGACATAGCCCCTATCTAAAATACCAAATCCAATTCCCATTGTATGCAAGTTATTATATGGCAGATCTGATTTCTGATTCCATTGATTATTTGTAGGATTATACTCCCAAAAATCTTTAAACCAATTGGTCTCATCTGTCCCAGCACCTGCATATCCTTTATTTCCAATTGAAAAACCAATTGCATATCTTCGTTGCCCAACAAAATTTGCTCTTGGAATCCATAGATTACTATCAGGTGAATATTCAAATAAATCATCATAGACCATTCCGCAATAACTAATCTTGCCTAATCCAACATATCCCATACTATTTATTGAAAATCCTATTTGATCTCTTCGGTTAAACTGACTCGCTTTTTGTGTCCAAGAATCTGAAATAGGATTATATTCCCAAAAGTCAGAGGAGCCATCAGCACTCAT
>JABDAW010000106.1 GCA_013288905.1 Bacteroidota bacterium
CGGAGCAGGTCATCAAATCTCCGCCTGCATCAGCAACTGGTGGATTGCCAATATACAACCAAGTAAAGTCAGTGGAAACAGGGCATTGTCCGCTAATATCAGTTGTAGTAATTCTTAATACCACAGTTTGAGTTGATATATCCTGGGGACCTGGAATATAGTTTGGGTTAACAATAAATGGATTATCAAAGTAACCATCTCCGGTAGTTGTCCACAATACATCACCAATTCCGGAATAGGTAGCAGAAGATAAATTGATTGAATTTTCACTGGAACACATTTTTGTATAAGTACCACCTGCATATGCGTTAGTGTTGGTCATAATTGTCAGTGTCATGGATGAAATAACTGGTCCCTCACATCCGCCGGTAGAATCTATTGCTGTAATGTATAATTCAACTGAACCATTATTTAAATCATCTGGACCTGGATAATATGTTGCATTTACATAATTGTCATCATCAAAATAACCGTCACCATCAGTTTCCCAGAAAGAATAGTTATCTGAATATGCGTTATTCAAAGTAAAAGAGTAATCCGTTGAACACATCGTCTGGTTTCCGCCTGCAAAAGCTATTGGAATATAACTAATGTTTACAGTCATTGCATCGCTCACAGAATCGCATTGGTGAGTAGAATCACGAGATTCCAGAAACAATACAACACCATTTATTCTATCAGAACCACCAAGTTCATAAATTGGATTTTGAACGGTTGGATCTTCGAAGTAGCCATCTCCTTCGGTTATCCAAAATATCTCATCTGTTGCGATTGCATTTGGAAAAGTTACTGCACCTGCACCTTCACATAGATATTGATTACCCCCGGCGTTAGCATAAGGAGAAGTAATTATTGTCAAGGTCATTTGATCATTCGACATAGCGCAATCCCCTGTTCCATCATAGGCATCTAAATATAATGTAACAGAACCATTCAAAATATCATTACTGCCAGGATAATAAGTTGGATCTATGAAGGTGTAATCGTTAAAATATCCATCACCACTTGATGACCAATTAAATACACCTGCTCCACTGGCATTATATAGATTTATTGCCCCTGCGTTAGAACATATAGTTTGATCGCCACCTGCATAAGCATACGTGATAGTCCCAATTGTTATCTCGCTGGAAGCACTTCCCGTGCAGCCATTATCATCCATGACAGTTACCGTGTAGTTACCGCTCGTGGTAACAGTTATATTTTGAGTATGTGAATCATTTATATCATTCCATTCATAATAACCATAAACCCCTGTTCCGATAACGGCTGGTCCGCAGAAGTCGGGTCCTCCTCCATAAATATAAGGTGTAGGAGCAGGAATCACTGAAATAGTAATACTTCCACAACTACCTATCTGTCCGCAGCCGCCTTCTCCTCTTGCATAATAAGTCGTGGTAAGGGTTGGCGAAACAGAAATTGATGCTCCACTTCCTACAAAAGTTCCTCCGCAAGTACCGCTATACCATTGCCAATTTAAATTATCATTCAGGTTACCACCGGCTATGCTTAATGTATTATTCATACCTCCACATTGCAGACTATCTGCGGCAGTTATGGTTGGAACATCTGCTGGTGAGCATGTTTTAAATATCCATACAGCACCTATGTTTTCATTATCATAAGCACCTCCTTCAATGAAGGTAGTTCCATCAGCAGAAATAGAAACTGATGAGCCTTGTTCTGGAGAAGTATTATATCCATCAATACCACCTGTACCATTCAATTTACTTCCTTGCTGCGTCCATATTCCACCGGAACGGGTAAAAACCCACACTGCTCCTTCATAATTATTATCTAATGGTCCTCCCACAACAGCAATATTTCCATCACCCGAAAGCGATACACCGGCACTTTGAGCATCATAAGATCCTTCAATACCTGTACCGACTAATTTATCGCCTTGCTGTGTCCAAACTCCGCCAGAACATGTAAAAATCCATGCTGCACCAATATCGTTGTCATCAGCAACACTACCCATAATGACCGTATTTCCATCTGAAGAAATAGCAACATGAGAACCTTGACCAACCACACCTGTACTACCTGTTCCAACTAATTTAGCCCCCTGTTGCGACCAAGCACCAACAGAGCGAACTAAAATACATGCCGCTCCATAATAACTACTATCAGTACTCCCTCCCATTATTGCAGTATTCCCATCAAATGAAAGAGCAACAGCATTACCCCAACCACTATAACCTACCGACCTTGGTCCGTTGATTTTATCACCTTGCTGCGTCCAAACGCCTGCCGAGCGGGCAAATATCCATACTGCACCAACTCCAAAACTATCATTTTGTGCACCTACTATTGCGGTATTGCCATCACCTGAAATACCCACAGAAGAACCTTGAGCGGAATGGCTAAATGAGTTTCCAATACCCCCCATACCGATCAATTTGCTTTGCTCTGACCAAACTCCATTTGACCGCGTAAAAATCCAAGATGCACCATAGTCATTATTATCACCTGCACCTCCGACAATTGCAGTATTTCCATCATAAGAAATGGAAACAGAATAACCTAACTCAACAATTCCAACGGCATCGGTAACTGCTAATTTATCGCCCTGTTGAGACCACACACCATTGGTTCGTGTATAGATATAGGCACCGCCTTCATAAAAGACACCATAGCCCGGTGCCCCTACTATTGCAGTATTTCCATCGCCGGAGATACTTACAGAAGTACCTTGATATGGATTAATGACAGCCGGTCCGTTGCCAACCAATTTATCGCCTTGCTGAACAAATTGGGCATGACCTGCTACGGGTGAAATGATAAATGCATAGAGCAATATCAGTATTACCAAAAACCCTTTGTTAGCTTGCTGGAACACCCTTCCAGACTCATTAGTCCCTCTTAGGACGTTGTTTTGAAATGTAACTTTATTCATTATATTATATTTTAATTTCCCCTACTCTATTCGGTTTTCGGAGACACCCCGTTTTAATTTTATTAATTCAATTTTTCAATCACTGGAATCTCTTCGATTCGATGGCGCAAAATTACTGCCGCCATACCCCCCTTGTCAATCGCATGTAGGTAGTAATTTTATGGATGAATTTGATACTACTTTAATGGTATCAGAGGTTTGGATTAATGGAGTGGAATTCCTAATTTCATTGGCTGCCGTCAGGAATTGAAGTCAAATCTCAATGTCTTAATGAAATTTATCCAAGCTCGGAAGAGATGCGAGCAGGTACGGAAGGAATGCGGGCACGTACGGAAGAGATGCGGGCACGTACGGAAGGAATGCGAGCACGTACGGAAGAGATGCGGGCACGTACGGAAGAGATGCGAGCAGGTACGGAAGGAATGCGAGCACGTACGGAAGGAATCCGAGCACGTACGGAAGGAATCCGAGCACGTACGGAAAGAATCCGAGCGAGTCAATAAATCGAATGAAAAGAAACTACAGACTATTTAAACACCTTATTAATAGCATCCGTCCTGGAATGCACCTGCAAAGTTTCATAAATATTCCGAACATGAGTCCGCACGGTTTCGATGCTTACAAATAATTTATTGGCAATTTCTTTGTATTGAAAACCCTCCGCCAGCAATTGAAGAATTTCCTGTTCGCGAGTGCTTAATGTTTCCATGATTTTATTGGCAGATGCAGCAGGTTTTTTGGTGAATGAAGCAACCACCAGCCTTGCAATTTCGGGAGACATTGGCGAGCCGCCACCATGAATTTCACGAATGGCTTCACGAAGTTTTTCAGGGGTAATATTTTTTAATAAATAGCCTGTAGCACCGGCAGCCAATGAATCATAAGTCCGCTGCGGATCATCGAAAGAAGTACACATCAGGTATTGAATATTAGGATTCTTTTCCTTTAATTTCGCAACAGTCTGGATACCGTCTTCGCCCGGCAAATTAATATCCATCAACACCACATCAACCTTCAGAAAAGGGAATGAATCAACAAACTGTTCGGCATTTGAAAATGTAGCAATGCAATTCAAATCATCAGCCGAAGATATAGCCAGGGAAAGGGATTCCCGCACATCATTATCATCTTCCACCATCACAACATTTATAGCCATTAACTTTTTATTTTAAGGCTGCAAAATTATAGAATGAGATTTTGGCTGGCAATACCATGTTAGTAGTAATTTGGGTATAGGGGTATAAAGGTATAGGGGTATAGGGGTATAAAGGTATAGGGGTATAATGTACAAGTTCAAATAGTTCCATATACCTCTATACCCCTATACCCTATGCCCTAAAGCGGTCTGATGACTTCTAAATTTGATTTCACTCTAAGATAAGTTCTCTTCTTTTCCTTTTTCTTAGGAGTTGGTTTTACCGTTTTAGAGAAGTCCTTTTCTACAAATTCCAATGTAGATCCATCTGGAATTTTATCTAATAATGAAGGATCATCAGCAACCTGCCGAAGGAAATCAAATGTCAATCCGATGTTTCTGTTTATAGTTTCTTTTTTTGTCATTTCTTTATTCTTATTTCTTGTTTTATTAAAGACTTCCTTCAATGAATATTGTTGTTCCTTTTCCCGGAGTGGAAATGATTTTACAAGATGCTTTAATATCATTCATTCTGGTTTGAATATTTTTTATTCCATTACCAAATTCATTCTTGTTATTCTCCATAAATCCAATGCCATCATCAGCTATCGTGAGCTTGAATTTCTTCTCATTAATTTCAAAAGAGATAGCAACATTCTTTGCCTTGGAATGCTTCATGATATTGTTTAATGACTCCTTTAGAACAAGGAAAATATTCCGTTTGATATCAGGATGAATCTGTATCGGCGAAACCTTGCTTGGGAAGATGATAGTACATTCAATGGAAGAATCTTCAAAACACTTATTGATATAATTACGCATATAGGAAAGCAAACTTTGGAGGTTGTCATATTGAGGATTGATAGTCCAAACGATTTCACTAAGATTGCCGGTAATCTCTCTCGATGAAGCAATGATTTTATTGATGGTCGTGGATACGTTTTCTTTCTTGTTGGTAATATCAGTTTTCATCATTTCTCCAAGAACCGAAATGCGCGTCAAGCCCGAACCTATCTCATCATGAATGTCCCTTGAGATGCGGCTTCTGATGTTCTCAATCTCTCTTTGTTGCTCAATAAAAGCAAGTTGCTTGCGGAGTTTTCTTGTTGAAATGAATCTTACAATAATGATTAATGAAATCAATAAAACAGCAATCATAATACTTCTGAAATACCAGGTCATCCAAAAGGGCGGAGTGATTTCTATCTGCAACCTCAACCCTTCATTATTCCAAACTCCATCATTATTTGATGCAATGACATGAAGTGTATAAATCCCAGGAGGGATATTCGTATAACTCACATGGTATCGGTTGCCGCACTGAATCATGGTTTTGTCAAATCCTTCCAATTGATATGCATACTGATTTTTCTCCGGGTAATCAAAGCTGATGGCAGCCATATCAAATGAAAAAAAGTTCTGGGTGTGCGATAACTTCAACTTCTTTAATTCAAGAACCTGCGATAAATTATCAATCTCTTTATCAAGAATACTAAAAGAAGAAATCTCCACTTCTGGAATGGTTTTATTAAACACAATACTTTCAGGTCGGAAGAGATTGAAACCCTTGCTGCCTCCGAAAAGCAACTCACCTGTATGTAGTTTTAAAGAGGCGCATTCATAAAATAAATTGCTCTGCAAACCATCCGTGGCATTATAGTTTTTAACAACAGGCTTTCCCCTATCATCGAAGGACAATTCAGAAAGTCCGGCATTCGTAGCCACCCAAATCTTTCCATCATCAGCAATCTTAAGCTGATTAATTTTATTGATAGCCAAACCATCAGAAGTATTATAAACATTGAAGGTTTGAGTCTCCTTATTTAATTTTGCAATGCCCCAATTAGTAGCCATCCAAATATTTCCATCCATATCTTCTGCAAAATCATTTACCGAATTACTCGGAAGACAATTTGGTTTCTTGGGATCATTAGAGTACCTTTTAAAAATCTTTATGGAATCATCTAAATTATAAACACCACCTCTGCTCGACGCCACCCACATAGTATGCTTGCTGTCTTCAAAGATACGCATATAAAATTCTCTTGAAATCTTCTTGATATTTTCATTGTTGTATCTGGTCTCAAAGCAATCTCCTTTAGGCTGATAGCGACATATTAAGTTATTAGTCCCTATCCATATTTCTCCATTACTACGGACACAAATTGAATTAATGACTTCATTCGAAATAGAACTGGGAATCTTTTTATCAGGCAAGTAATTCTTCCATTTTCTCGTCCTTGGATTATATACATTTAACCCATTATTTGTACCTATCCAAACCATTTCATTGTGATCAACAGCGACGGCATGTATTTGATCATTTGAAAGAGAATTAGAGTGGTTTTCCTCATGATGAAAACAGGTAAATGTTTGCTTGGTTCTATCATAATACATTAATCCGTTTTGGCTGCCAATCCAAAGGTTTCCTACCTTATCCTCACAAGCAGAAAGTATCCCGTTTTCACATGGAGTATTTGATTTTCCCGGATGCTGTGTGTAAGTATTAAAGTTCGATTGCATCCGACTGACTCTGTCCACTCCCTCGGTCTGTGTCCCTATCCAAATCATTCCAAACTTATCTTTGAAAAGAGTACTTATCCGATCATCAACTAAGCTTTGAATATCAGATTCATCATGCTTGTAACTCTCATAGGTCTTAGTTTTAGTATGATAAATATTAATTCCTTTTGTATCATGAGCAAGCCAAATATTCCCATCATCATCACAAAGTATTTTCTGGATCATATTAGAATTAAGCTGTCCCTTCGTTGCATTTACATTTATCACAGAAACCTTATTGGTAGCGGTGTCCATAACTTTTATTCCATAATCAAAAATAGAAATCCATAGATGCCCTTCCTTATCAAATTCTACAGAATTGATTCTGTCATTATAAACATCAGCACTAAATTGCATCTTATAAGGCTGAACAAATTTATGTGTAATAATATTGAATTTATATATCCCAAACAAAGTTCCTACCCAAATATTTCCATGCTTGTCTGATAACAAATCTGTAATCCTGTTCTTGTTATAACTTTCAAGATAATTGTTTGTGGTGTCGTTTAAGTATTCACTCAATTCATGTTTATTTTCTATAAATTGAAAGAGACCTTTCCGTGTACCTATCCAAATATTCCCAGACACATCTTCGCAGATAGCAGTAATATCAAGCTTTCCAATCTTCTTTTTAAAAATCGAATCATCTCTATAACACTTCATCTCTCCATTCAAGAAATCATACCGAAAAATGGTATTCCCTTCTCCCATCCACATCCTGTCTTTATGATCCCGAAAGATGCAACTTGGAATGATAGCCTCGACCTTTAAAGAATCCTTGCTATTATATCGCAGTTTCTTCATAGAATGCCCGTCGAATTTGCTGATTCCATTATATGAAGATACCCAGATAAAACCATCTTTATCTTGATTAATGCAATTAATTTTGTCCTGCGCCATCCCATTTTCTGGAGCCAGATGCTGGAAAGAAAGCGTGCTTCTTTGCGAATAAAGATTTAATGAAATCAATAAGAACAAACATATTAGAACCCCACTGAATGTTTTGTAGAAATTACTCATGACTTGAGTTTGGAGGATCATAATTTTTAAAAACTTCTAATTAAAGTGAAGCTAATTTAACAATATCCCTGACCTCCAAAATAGATTTATCCTGACCTTTTTCTATAGAATTTATCATTGCCAGACCAATTTCGCGAAGAGATGAAACATAGTTTGGGAATACAGCTTTTAGAAATGGAAGCAGCCATAAAACAGGTTTATAAGCCTTCAAAGTATTCTTCAGTCCTTTTGTGGGCTGAATAATAGCCGGACGAAACATGATTGCTTTCTTGAAGCCCAGATTCATCAGCTGATTTTCGGTCTTGCCCTTCACTCGAGCCCACATCATTTTTCCTTTTTCTGTGCTGTCAGTCCCGCTTCCGGAAATATAACAAAATGTCATGTCAGAATTTAATTTTACTAATGTCTCAGCAACATGCAAGGTAAGATCATAAGTCAGCTGGCTATAGTCTTTTTCATTCATTCCAATTGATGAAACGCCAAGACAAAAGAAGCAAGCATTATAGCCCTTCAATTGTTCCTTAATAGGTGAAAGATCAAAGAAATCTTTATGAATAATTTCTTTCAACTTGGGGTGAGAATATCCGCAAGGTCTTCTGTTAATGACCAACATTTCTTCAATGTTCGAATGATTCAAACATTCATATAATACTCCTTCTCCCACCATTCCAGTGGTACCTGTTACAATTGCTTTTATTTTCATAATTCTAAAATTTTAACGGTG
>JABDAW010000107.1:0-1478 GCA_013288905.1 Bacteroidota bacterium
GACATCAAAGAACAAGACATTAAAGTCATTAATTGGGAAGGAACCAAGGCGTTATCATTCCCCTCTCCCCTTGGAGAGGGGCTAGGGGTGAGGCATTTCCCCTTCGATCCCTTTGCTGCTGCATTTTATTTGGTGAGTCGTTATGAGGAATATCTTCCCCATCAAAAAGATGAACATGGTCGCTTTGAGGCTAATCAAAGTCTTGCCTATCGCAATGATTTCCTGACAAAGCCTTTGGTGAATATCTGGGCAGGGATGATTAAAGAATTATTGCTAAAGAAATATCCTGACTTGAAATTTGGAGAGCGCAAATATGAATACATTTCAACAATAGACATTGACAATGCCTACGCATACAAAGGCAAAGGTTTTGTGCGAATAACAGGGGCTTTGGCGAAATCTTTATTGAAGTTTGATTTCAAAGGATTTTATGATCGTTTCAAAGTAGTTTTCATGAATGCCCATGACCCATTCGATACCTATCAAAAGCTGAAAGACTTGAATGAAAAGTATAGTGCAAAGTCCATTTATTTTTTCCTTGTCGGAGATTTCAGTGAGCACGATAGAAACCTCTCCATCAAGCAGAAGAAATATCAGCAATTGATTAAGTCTGCTGCGGATTATGCAGAGGTGGGAATTCATCCATCTTATGCTTCTAATGAGAATCCAAAGATTGTTGCCAAAGAGATTAAAAACCTTAACCAAGTGTTGAATAAAGAGGTAACAAAAAGTCGTCAACACTTTTTGAAATTGACCTTTCCTGATACTTATCGAAACTTGATAGAATGTGATATACTTGAAGATTATTCGATTGGCTATGCAGAGCAAGTTGGCTTTCGGGCAAGTATCTGTTCACCGTTTTATTTTTATGATTTGATAAAAGATGGGATGACTAATTTGCGTTTATTTCCCTTCGCAGTGATGGATGCCACATTGAATAATTACATGAAGATTAAACCGGAAGATACCATGAAATATGTCCTTCCATTAATCCAGGAAACGAAAGCTGTTAAAGGAACTTTCATCAGCCTTTGGCATAATGAATCTGTATCTAATATTTGGGACTGGAAAGATTGGGAATCGGTATATGAACAAGTCGTAAAAGCTGCCAGCAAATGATTAAATACCTGAAACATTCCGAGATAGATAAAGCAAAATGGGATGCCTGCATAGCACAATCTTCCAACAAGAATATCTATGCTAATTCCTGGTATCTTGATGTGGTATGCCCTCCTTGGGAAGCCCTGATAGATGGAGATTATGAAGTTGTGATGCCTTTGACTTGCAATAAAAAATATGGCATTAATTATTTGTATCAACCGTACTTCACACAGCAGCTTGGGGTATTTGGAAAAGAGAAATTATCAAATGAAATGATGAATGAATTCCTGAATGCAATCCCTTCACAATTTCGTTTAATTGAAATTAATTTAAACATTAATAACTCCATTCAAAACAAGGATTATGAAATCAATAAT
>JABDAW010000107.1:1488-3716 GCA_013288905.1 Bacteroidota bacterium
ATCAATAATCTACCAACTCATCTTCTCGACTTAAATCAAAGTTATGATTCTCTTTATTCCAACTATTCCGACAATCTTAAAAGAAATATTTCCAAAGCAAACAAGGCAAATCTTTTATTAATTAAGGATGTAAATATTGATGATCTCATCCGTCTATTCCGCACAAACAAAGGCAAAGATGTATCTAATTGGAAGGATAAACAGTATTCAACTTTCAAGAATTTAACCAAAGTTATTCAAGCAAATGCAACTTTGAATAATTGGGGAATTCAAAATGAAAAAGGCGAGCTTGTTGCGGCAGCAATCTTCCCTGAATTCAATAATCAAGCAGTCTTTCTTTTCTCTGGATTAAGCGAAGAAGGAAAGGCTTCCGGCGCAATGCCTTACTTAATAAATTCCTTCATCAAAGAACATGCAGGACAAAATTTGGTATTAGATTTTGAAGGATCAAAGGATGCTAATCTTGCAAGATTTTATAAAAGTTTTGGCTCAATAGAATATCTCTATCCTCAAATAAAAAAGAACTCTTTGCCTGGTCCTATGAAGTGGATAAAATCATAGGCGGTCTTTGTATATTTGCAGTCCGAATGCCATGAATGAATTCCTGAAAATATTATTAGTGATTGCCTTGAGCAGTGTGAAGTTCATGGCAGGACCGCCGTTTTATTACTTCAATAAACAATATACTTTCACTTTCTTTGAAACAATTGCACTCTCTGTTGTTGGGGGGATGGTTGGGGTAATTATCTTTGCTTATTTCACAGATTTATTAGTTGAAATCTGGCATTTCTTAAAGCATAAATTTAGCAAGCCATTCAACAAAAAAGAAGAAATCTTTTCTTCGCCTGATGCAGATATTACCGGTAATGTTGTCATTAATTATCCATACACGGCTGCAAGTAAGAAGAAGATTTTCAACCCTCGCAACAGAAGAATCGTGAAGATTTGGAGTGAATGGGGCATCATGGGGGTGACCTTTATCACACCTGTGCTTTTATCCATTCCAATAGGCACTATCATCACCTGTCGCCTGGTGCATAACAAGAAAAAGATTTTTATCTATATGTTTTTTTCCATCCTGTTTTGGTCTATCCTGATTACTTCTGTTTTTGAATTATATCACGTCGTAACATTGCAGGATTTAGGGAAACCAATACAACCATGAAGTACAAACATCTCTTCTTCGATTTAGATCATACGCTCTGGGATTTTGATAAGAATTCTACTGAAACCCTTACGGAATTATTTCTGCAATTCCATCTGGAAGAGCTTGGCGTCCGTGACCTTGAGACATTTATCAAAACATATTTACACCGCAATGAACTAATGTGGGAGCAGTACCGCTATGGCAATATTACCAGGGAAACATTGCGAAATGAACGCTTTACATTTACCTTATATGATTTAGAAATTGAGGATGAGAGGTTAGCAAAAGCCCTTTCTGAAGAATACATCTTGAGAGCACCTTACAAGACAAATCTCTTCCCCGATACGCATGAAGTCCTGACTTATCTGAAAGAAAAATACATCCTTCACATCATTACAAATGGCTTTCGGGAAACTCAATTCCTGAAGATGAACTCAACAAACATCACTCACTATTTTTCAGAGATTATTCTTTCGGAAGAGGCTGGTTTCAAGAAACCGGACCCTAATATTTTCTTTCATTCTCTCAAGAAAGCCAATACTATTTCAGAAGAAAGTCTCATGATTGGTGACAACCTGGATGTTGATATTGCCGGTGCGCGTTCAGCAAATATTGACCAGGTTTATTTTAATCCCAATAAGATTTCGCACCAAAAAGAAACCACTTTCGAGATCAGTTCTTTGATTGAATTGAAGGGGTTTTTGTAGAATTATAAAGTTTTAGGGGTTGGGTATTGCTTTATAATTCAAAAACTGGGTTTTAGGGGTTGGTGCTATACCGGGTGCGGGTTTTGGTATCATTAAAAATGGCATTCGCAAGGTCATAGTAGGCAATCTCAAGACCGTAGTAAGGAATTGCAAGGTCGTAGTGAGCATTCGCAAGACCATAGTAAGGAATCGCAAGGTTGTAGTACGCATTCGTAAGACCATAGTTAGGAATCGCAAGGTCATAGTAGGTATTCTCAAGGTCATTGTAGCCATTCGCAAGTCCAATGTTGAGAATCGCAAGGTCATAGTGTGGAATCGCAAGGACTTGGCAGGAATTGATTTAATATTTTCTTGGGTATGGATGGGAAATGTGT
>JABDAW010000107.1:3726-8320 GCA_013288905.1 Bacteroidota bacterium
GTTTTGGAGGGAGGGAGGATTGGGTATTTGTTCATAAATATGAATCTTTTTTTAGTAGTTCAGCCGGCTCAAATAACAATTAATACCATTTCTAAATACAAATCCATCTACGATAGATAAGAATTCAACACGGAGAAACGGAGTTAAAAGAGTTTCATAGAGAATTATTAAACAATCTCTGTGAAACTCTTTTAACTCCGTTTCTCTGTGTTGTAGTTTTTTTGTTGTTTTCGGACAGCTTTGCTATTATAAATGGTATAAAAATATGAAAACGCTTACCTTCATCGCAGTCCTACTCCTTCTTACGCTAACAGCCATCGCCCAAGTCCCGCAAGGATTCAACTACCAGGCAGTAGCCCGAAACTCCTCCGGCGATCCACTCATCAATCAAAATATTTGTCTGAAATTATCAATCCATACAGGCATAGCAGGACCCGTGGTCTATTGGGAAAAAGATAGTGTCCTCACCAATGCCTTCGGGCTGTTCACGCTGAAATTTGGAATGGCAACCACAGACAGTGGCACCTTCAGCACCATCGCCTGGAATACCGGAAATCAATACCTCCAAGTCGGCATGGATTTGACCTGCACCAACACCTATACCGACCTCGGCACCTCACAATTGCTCACCGTTCCTTATGCCATGTATGCGTCCTCCGGTGCAGCAGGACCGACAGGAGCAACAGGAGCTGCCGGTACTAATGGTACTAATGGTACTAATGGCGCAACTGGAGTTACAGGTGCAACGGGAGCAACAGGTTCAGTTAATGGAACGGCATGGGGAATATTGGGTAATTCAGGGACTACATTAGGGACTAATTTTATTGGAACTACCGATGCCCAAGCAATAGATTTCCGCACTAACGATACTTTGAAAGTACGTATAACACAAAAGGGACAAATAGAAACATATAACACAGGCAATTCTGTTTTTTTAGGTCAAGGAGCAGGTGCTAATGATAATTTGAACAGCCGCAAAAATGTCTTTATTGGTGATTCGGCTGGCTATTCAAACACAACTGGCTTCTGCAATTCTGTAACTGGTTATCAGGCATTATATTCAAATACAATTGGACATAATAATACTGCCAATGGATTCGGAGCACTTTATTCCAATACTTCAGGATTTTATAATACAGCAATTGGATTTTATTCTCTTTATTCTGATTCATCAGGTTATAGTAATAGTGCAGTAGGTTATCAAGCTCTTTATAGTAACACATCTGGATATAGTAATACTGCCTTCGGATTACAAGCACTTTATAGTGATACTTCAGGCAATAGTAATATCGCTAATGGTTATCAAGCACTTTTTAAAAACACAGATGGAGCTGACAATACAGCAGTCGGTGTGGAAGCACTTCTACACAACACAATTGGTTATTATAATACTGCTTTAGGTGCTAATGCGGATGTTGCAGATACTAATATAAATGATGCAATGGCTTTAGGTGCTAATGCAATCACCAATGCAAGCAATAAAATTGTTATTGGAACCACTTCAAATACTAATTTAACAGGTGGTTATGGCAATTGGCAGAATTGGTCAGATGGAAGATTTAAACAAAACATTAATGAAGATGTTCCTGGCTTATCTTTCATTACAAAACTGCGCCCTGTTACTTATAATCTTAATGCTCAAAAAATGGATGAGTTTCTCGGTATCAAACAAAGAATGGATACTTGCAAAAATACAGAAGAGAAGAATAGATATTTTCAACGGTTGAAGGAGGTTCATCCATGATTCAAACAGGTTTTATTGCTCAGGAAGTTGAGAAAACTGCTAATGAAATAGGATATAATTTTGATGGTGTTCATCATCCCATAACCGATAAAGATAATTACACCATCGGCTATGCCACCTTTGTGGTTCCTTTAGTAAAAGGTATGCAAGAACAACAAGCCATGATAGAGCAATTAAAACTACAAAATGTCCTTATGCAAAAAGAAATAGAAGCCTTGAAGAAATTGGTTATTCAGAAATAAAATCATTCGCTATTATTTATTGCAATCCCGTCCTAAGATTTAAGTATTTATGCTTCCTTCATAAAAGAAGAAAAGGGGTGAAGATTTCCCCACCCGCCGCCATTCACATCCAGCCCGCGCAGCACTAATTTATAAAACCTGCCCGAAAAAAGCCATCATTCTTTCCTCCTCTTATGCTACCATTCCGCCCTTGAGGTGGTGCAATAAAAGGAAGATGGTCCTTCTTAAAATCATCTTTCCAAATCTTTTCCGTGATATTTCTTTCTTTGCGCATTCCAAAAAATAATGATTAAGAATACTACCGGTTTCTGTTTCCTGCTGTTGATGGGATTCCTTCTGCTGCGTGCTCTGCCTGCATATAGCCAGGATTATATCAATGCTGACGGGAAGGAAGAAATCGTTGCCGGAGTTAATGAACACTATGGCTGGGTGATCGTTCATCATTCGAGTTTTGCCAATTTAATTAGCGGGCATACCTTGGCATTTGAAGTGAATATCGGCAAACAAACTGTTCATAAAAATACTTGGAACGAATACTTTCGTTACCCTACGGTCGGGGTCAGTTATTTCTTTGCAGACCTCGGGAATCCTGCGCAGTTGGGCTATGTTAATGCAGTCTATGGCTGGATAAATTTTCCGTTGGTGAGGACTCGGTTTTATACCATGGGCTTTCGTCTTGGAACGGGTTTGGGATATATTTCAAAACGGTTTGACAGACTTGAAGATTACAAAGATGAAGTCATCGGATCGCATATCAATGGATTGATGCATGTCAATTACACCAATGCTTTCAGGCTCAGCAACCAGCTTTCTTTATTTGCTAATGTAGGGATCACGCATCTCTCTAATGGCTCCTTCAAAACTCCTAACCTTGGAATTAATATTGCCACCGAAAGCATGGGCTTGAGTTATCGTTTTGGGAAGGATACCCTTCATTTCCCTAAGCACAAAGAGCGTTTGCCTTTCACGGATAAAAAGATATTCTTCAACCTAGTCGCTGCAGGCGGTGCCAAAGAAATCCTTCCACCAGATCATCAGAAATACTTTGTCTATTCCTTTTCGGGCAGTTGCCTGAAGCAGTTGGGATATAAGAGCAGCCTTGGTCTTGGGCTTGATTATTTCCATGATGCATCGCTCAAACCATTGCTGCAAAGCGACTCATCCAATGCCGGAAAGAACCTGCAGGTAGGGACTATTGGCATCTACCTGGCGCATGATCTGGCAATAAATAAAATACATATCGTCATGGATCTTGGATATTATTTATACCGTCAATGGAAAGCCGATGGCAGCGTCTATGATCGAATCGGCTATAAATTTTTCTTTACGAATAACATCTGTTTTAACCTCACCCTCGAAACTCATTGGGCTAAGGCAGACTTTGTGGAATGTGGTCTTGGTTATAAATTCTGATTGGTCATGAAAAGAAATAACATTCTAAAGATATTCACTCTCTTTCTGGTATTGAATTTCTCCTGCAAGAATGATCCGCTTGATGATTGCTTCAAAAGTACCGGAAAGATTACTACAGAAGACCGTACTGTTACCGGCGGCTTCAGTGTGATAACAGTTTATGATAATGTCAGTTTAATCTTCACCCAAGATTCTATTTACAGCATCAGTGTCGAGGCTGGGAATAATTTATTATCAGAGATTACTACTGAAGTTAATGATACCATATTGATACTTCATAACAATAATAAATGTAATTGGGTAAGGAAGTTTGGCATCCCAGTGAATGTCTATGTGCATGCTCCTCGCGTCATTAAATTAATCGGAAGGAATACTGGCAGCATCACCAGTACCAACACTATTACCGCCGATGTCTTTGACTTTGAAGGTTGGGAATCCAATCATTTTGATCTTACCATTAGCTGCCACGAATTGGATTGCAGCCTTAACCTCGATGCCTGTGATGCTGTGGTGAAAGGTCATGCCGATAATTGTTTTCTATGGACTGCAGGCAATGGATTTTTCCATAATGAAAACCTCACCACTAATTTCACTTCCCTTACTACCAAAAGCACTGGCGATACTTATATCAATGTCCAAAATGTGTTGTGGGCGAATATTCTTGATATAGGGAATGTTTATTATACCGGTAATCCGACCATCACTTCGACAATTACAGGAAGCGGACAATTGATAAAGAATTAATTATCTGTTCAGAAAATTAATTACCAAAAACACTAGCAATCCTGCATTCAAAAGTATTGTTACAACAGATTTCAGGAATGGAAATATCATAGCACAATAGATCAGAATACTAATGCACGCGGCTCCCGAAATATAATAAGCCCAGGAAGCATTACCGGAAATTCCGCTTACTGAAATCAATAGCATTAAGCCACAGGTAATCATGATATGTCCATCCATCAATAGGCGCAGAAGATCACGGTTGTATTGCTTTCCATATTCTGACCGCAATACGAACAGGTCATGAAGAATGCCATTCACTAACAGCCATAAACCTACTGCCAGCGTGAATATGGAAAGAGAATTCATGTTAATTAATCAGACGGAAAAGGAGTTCACGAATTAAAGTTTCTAATGCGAAATTAATTGCTTTTACTTTACAATCTTGAAGTTGAAGTTTGGAGATTTATTA
>JABDAW010000108.1 GCA_013288905.1 Bacteroidota bacterium
ATTAAATAATTGATTCTATAGAAGGGAAAGGAATTAGTGGTCCAATCCAAAGAATGGTTGGTTAATCAAATCTCTTTAGAAATTTACTCTGCTAATTAATAAGTCCTGCTTCGGCAGGATTTTTTGATGCCCCGGATTATTTTTTGAATCATTCAACATAAGTAGCTATTCCCAAAACATTTATCGCTATTCCCACCCAGAAAATCGCTATTCCCACGCAGAATATCGCTATTCCCACGCAGAATATAGCTATTCCCAAACAGGAAGTCGCTATTCCCACGCAGAGAATAGCTATTCCCACGCAGAGAATAGCGATTCCCAGCGTGGGAATAGCAATTCCCAGCGTGGGAATAGCGATTCCCTGCGGGTTAATCGCTCCGCCGACTTTTTCCACCCTCTCAAAAACCGTCTTTTCAACGGGAAAAGGGTATATTTTAGGGAATTTGAGGATGGGGGAGTTTTTATAGAATTTAAGGCATTTTGGAAGTTAAGTTGGAATTTCATCTTTTCAATCTTTGTTTTATGATAGCATCCCTTTTTCAGGGTGCTGCAATAAAACGAAGATGGTTATTCTTAAGAAACTGGTAACGGCATTCCTTATGAATTATTTATTCTTCCACTTCCCCTTTCTTTGGGAATTTCTTGCCGAAGGAAAAGTTGATACCGACATCTATAACCGAAACGATTTTATGATAAGTCGCCGTAAATCCTTCCTGGGTATAGGAGCGAGTCATGGTATCATCATAATTCAGGAAAGAAAGGTCGAAAGAATAGGTGTTATTTAATTTATAACTGACGCCGAGCGACCATCCGAAGGTATTGGCATCGGGCAATTCGGGACTTACATATCCTTCTTGAATAGGAGAGAAATCATAGAAGATGCCTGCTCTTACAATCAATTTCTTTTTGATCTGGTAATAGCCTCCGAGTGCAAAATAATTCACATCCTTGTATAATCTTGGCGAGACAACGGAAGGGGTAGAGGTGTCTGCAAAGGTGAATTTTAAGGTGTCATAAGAACTCCAGAAAGTCCTCCAGAAATCAAAGGTAATAGCGAACTTGCCATCCATGAATTCTTTGCTGATACCGAAACATAAAACAGCAGGCAAGGTAACCGATGAAGAAAATGTGGTGGATGGAGGATACATATTCGCCGCAGCATTCGGAATGTCAGTGAAATCTGCACTTCCGTTATTGAGATTCAATTTGAATTTGGAACGATAACTGATGCCTATTGTGAAATAATCTTCTACATGAGAAAGAATTCCGACATTATAACCGGTGCTGTTTCCGGTACCTGTGAGATGGGCTTCTCCATAAGGATAAGAGTTCGATTCAAGAGGTGCGGCTTGCATCAAATCGAAGCTTCCTGTCGAATAAACAAAGCCTGCACCGACATTAATGTAATCATTGATTTTATAAGAAACAGTGGGCTGAAACATGTATGTCTTGAGAGATAATTCCTGAACAATGTAGCGACCTTCCCAATCGTTTGGATAGGAAGACTTGGCACCGAATTGATTATTAATCCCAAGTCCGAAACTTAATTTGTCGGTGCATTTAAAAACATAGTAAAGTTCTATCGGAGTGGCAACCGGAGAGTTTTGATTGGTATTAGAAACAGCAGGAGTCTGCACAGAAACCTGTGGAAAAATGAAAGAGGCTCCAACATAAATCTCATGCCTGTTCTTGAGATCACTCATCCCTGCCGGATTAAAGAATATGCAAGAAGCATCATTGTCAAGACCAACGAAACTACCACCCATACCAAGTGCTTTGGCACCTTGAGTATTGATCTGGAAGCCGCCCGCAAAGCAGTGTATAGTGAATAATGAATAGTGGATAGTGAGGAATATAATAGTTAAGATTCGTTTGCGTAGTTTCATTTTAATATCAATTTTATCAGCCGCGAAATTAGTAGAAATTTATTTAACTAATTGTTGGACGGATAGCAGATATTAGGAGGATAGGTTTGTTTATGAAAAGGATTATTCTCTTTACCTTATAAGTTGTCCTTGTTTAATATCATCCGAAGCATTCACGATGACACTATCACCAATAGAAAGATTACCGAATACTTCAATCATACCATTGCCCTCATTACCAGTCTGGACATCAATGATATTGGCTTTGTTGTCAATAACCTTCACAACAAATTTCTTTTCAGTGGAAGTAACAACAGCGATTTGCGGCACTATGAAAGCGTTGTCATGACCTTGCATGGGTAATAGCACTTCAGCATACATGCCTGGCATAAAAGTGTTATCAGTATTCAAAACATCTACTTCGATAGTTTCATTCCTGAACTTATCATCAACGCTGTTTGCTTGCCTTGCGATAGTTCCTGTGAATGTCTTTCCGGGAAGCCCTTCAACAGTAAAGGAAACCGTTTGATTAATGCCTAATTGAGGGGCATAAGTCTCCGGAACATTCACTTGCAATCGAAGTTTTGTTGTCTGTTTCAATTCGAGCATAGGCTTGGCATCACCTTTATTACCAATGGTTACAAGTGCACCCGGATGAATATTTCTTTGAGTGATAGTCCCATTGAATGGCGCCTTAACTACGAGGTAATCTTTCATTGTTTCCATTGCTTGCCAGTTAGCTTTCTCACTCTTACTCCAGGCACTGTCGCTCTGCATCTTTGACTGCGCCATTTGCAAGTCATTCGGAGAGACGGCACCTTTGGTTTCAGCAGCCTTCAACAGACGCGAGTAATTATCCCTGCTATCAACGTAAGCTGCCTGTGTCCTGTTATATTTCTCATAAGCACTGATGCTGTTCTGCTCAACTTCAGGGGCTTCCATGATCATTAATACTTGCCCTTGCTTTACTTTCGAGCCCATATCCACAAGCATCTCCTTGACATATCCATTTACTTTAGGATAAATATCAACTATTTCAAAAGCATTCAACTGTGCCGGAAGCCGCAGCGTTGTGGGCAATGCTTGTTGTTTAATGCTTGTTATACTATAACTTTTGGTAATACTATTTGTTGATTTATCCTTCTCTTTGGAATCATTGCTGTGGCATGAAACCAGCATTATTGTAATGAAGAAAAAGGCTATTGAGATATTGATTATTCTTTTCATTTTAATTAAATATTTTCTTGTGAAATTTCAGGTAATAATGATGGATCTTTTATTGAAGATTTCTTTTGCATAAGGGCGAAGACTAATGGCACTATGAATAAAGCTGCTAATGTTGAAGCCATCAATCCACCAATAACAGCACGTCCTAAGGGAGCTGTTTGATCACCGGCTTCGCCAAAACCAAGAGCCATAGGTATCATCCCGGCAATCATGGCAAAGCTGGTCATAAGGATAGGTCTTAATCGAATAGAAGCGGCTACCTTCGCGGCTTCCACTGCATTGTGGTATTTCAGACGAAGTGTCTCTGCATTGGTAACAATCAAGATTGCATTGGCAACAGAAACTCCTATTGCCATGATAATCCCCATGTAAGATTGGAGATTAAGAGTAGAGCCTGTGAGTAATAATATCAACAAAGAACCTAATATAACAGCGGGTACTGTTGTCAATACAATCAATGATAATTTAAAGGATTGATAGTTGGCTGCAAGTAGTAATAATATCACAATGATGGCGACCAACAATCCGCTTTGCAAACTGGAAAAGGTCTCAACTAATAGTTTAGACATTCCTTTCATTTCAACCTTTAACCCTGGTGGTAATTTACCCGATTCATCAATGGCTTTCTGAACTAAATTTGTGGCATAAGCAAGGTCTTTCTTATGAATATTTGCACTTAATGTAATGAATCTTCTAGGTCCTGATCTATCATATTCACCGGGGATAGTATCTATGCTGAAAGTGGCGACATCAGAGAGAATGGGACGATTCTTTCCTTTGATTAATGGAATAGATTTTAATTGATTCACATCATTCATGCTGTATTCAGGAACCTGAACTTGAACTTGATAAGTATAAGCCACTTTTTCATCCAACCATAAATTCTTTTCGGTAAAACGACTTGAAGAAGTAGCATCGGTAACAGAATTTGCAACATCACTAATATTCAAACCGAATTGAGCTATTTTAAACCTGTCGAAATTGATATGAATGGAAGGCGTTTTCAGAGGTTGCTGAATCTGAACATCTCGCAAACAAGCAATGGATTTCAGCTTAGGCAATAGTATGTCAGAATAGTTTTCAATGTCCTTAAGATTCTTTCCGGCAACCTGTATTTCAATAGGTGTTGAAGCTCCCTGACTCATGATCTTTTCAGTCAATTCGATAGGTTCAAAACTTAAAAGTAAATCAGGATACACAGCATGAATAGTTGTCCTCAACTTCTCTTTAAGATCATCTAAATTGGTCTTATATTCAGGATCCAAACCAACCTGAATTATCGCTTCATGCATCCCACTGTTAAAGATATATAAGTTGCTTGTGCCATAGCTGCTTGGAATTATCCCGACATAGGAAGAACTAATCGAAACATGGTTATCCACGGTTGAATCAATGATATCAAGAACCTTATGTACCGCCTCTTCTGTGCGTTCAAGACGAGTCCCTTGAGGCTCTTTGATTCGTAACTGGAATTGCCCTGAATTAACCTTAGGCAACATATCTTTCCCAATGAAGAAGAAGCAAGAACCCGCCAAGATTAAAGTTACGATAAAATAAATTAGTACCCACCTATTTCTCTGGGGCATAAGAAAATCCAAACGTTGAATAAACTTCATTTTTATCCGCTCAAAGAAATCATTCTTTTCAGGATGCTTTGCTTCTTCCTCCAAATGTTTATAAACTTCCGTTACTTCATTCTCATCAAATGTATGCCCCGCATGAGCATGACCTTCACCATGTTTGTAATGACTGTATTTATCTTCTTTTAATATCCAATTTGCAATCACAGGAACCAGTGTTTGTGCAGCGAAATAGGATATGATCATTGCAAAACCAATGGATAAAGACAGCGGTAAAAACATTGCCTTAGGTACTCCTGTCATTACAAAGGAAGGAGCAAATACAGCAAGAATACAAAGCAGAATTAATAATAAAGGAAACGATATTTCCTGGCAAGCATCGTAGATAGCTAATCGTTTGTGTTTACCCATTTCAAGATGCTGGTGAATGTTTTCGATGGTTACTGTAGCCATATCCACCAGGATTCCGATAGCAAGAGAAAGCCCGCTAAGAGTCATTAAATTGATTGTTTGACCAGCCAGTTTAAGAAACAAAACAGAACTGATAATGGATACCGGAATCGTGATAACAACAATCAAACAACTTCTCCAATCACGAAGAAAAAGAAGAACCATCAAACCAGTCAAGATGGCTCCTAATATCCCCTCGGTCATCAAACTTTTTACCGCGTTAATTACAAAGATTGATTGATCAAATTCATAAGAAATCTTCACGTCTTCAGGTAATAAGCCGCTCATTTCAGGAAGCTTACTCTTCAAGGTATTCACAACCTCCCATGTAGATGCATCAGCCGTCTTTACCACTGGCATATACACTGATCGTTTGCCATTAATCAAGGCATAGTCAACTGTTATATCCGCAGCATCAGAAACAGTGCCAATATCATGAATGAAAACGGTATAATGACCATTCGTGCTGATAGGAATATTCCCAAAATCCTGAACCGTTCTTTCTAAGGAATTATTCGTTGTGATATAAATGGAATTACCAATCCTGACATTCCCCGAGGGCGTCATTACATTGTTTTTTGCCACTGCCTGAACCACTTCATCGGGATCAACATTATAACTTCTTATCTTTTGTGGATCAATATTTATAATAACAGAACGTACATTAGCACCTAAAGGAGGAGGTGCTGAAAGACCTGGAACCGTTGCAAACAATGGTCTGATACGAGTAGCAACCAAATCATTTATCTCTTTAAGCGAACGACTCTTGCTGCTAAAAACTAACTGTCCAACAGGAAGTGATGAAGCGTCAAATCGTATGACCTGCGGGGGAAGTGCACCAGGCGGGAAGAACTTCATTGCACGATTAACTTGTAGCGCGACTTGTGCAGAAGCCTCCGCCATATCAGTGCTTTCATAGAAAGTCATTCGCAGCATTGTCAAGCCTTGAATGTTCTTTTTTTGAATATTTTTTACTCCATTGATATAAAGAAACTGGTCTTGTAAACTGGTTGCAAAGAAGCCTTCCATTTGTTTAGGGGACATGCCGCCATAAGATTCGATAACATAGATGGTTGGGAGGTTTAGCTTCGGGAAAATATCAATTGGTATCGTGATTATAGCCATGATGGCAAAGAGTAACATTCCAAGGAATAGAACTATAATCGTTATCGGTCTTTTAAGTGCAAAAGTCAGCATGATTTAATAATTAAATTGATTGAGAAAAATAGTAAGGGTGTTATTTGTAATTGCCTTTTGCAGCAAGGTATTCAAGAGATCTGTCTTTGCTCCAACCTGATCTGTTTCAGCAGAGAATAACAGGTAGGAAACATCAGTAAGTTCGGCGATATTTACAAGCCCTGCATTGTATTGTGCGGACTTTTGAGCGAAGGCATCTTGCGCTGCTTTTAATTGAATGGGAACTTCTTTTAATCTATCCAAAGCTGCCTGAATATCCACATCTGCCTGCTTCAATTGATTCTCCAATAAAGACTTTTGCCCATTCATTTGTTCCTGAAATGCCTGTGCCTGGAAATCTATTATCGAAGCCTTATCTTTTTGATGTACAATGTCTATTAAATTATAAGTCAATGATAAACCACCCATGTAATTATAACGATCATAATTAAGCCCTGTTGATAGATCGCCATAAGCATCACTTGCGGTGAGGCTGGAGCCACGAGTCCATGCAGCACCTATCAAATTCAGCTTCGGAAGATAGTTCTTTTTAATCAGTTTTTCTTGTGCTAAAGCGAAGTCCCATCTTGTTTTATAAAAGGCAAGCAAAGGATTCGAAGTACCAATAGTATCAATATGTACATTCGTTTTTATCTGATCTAATAAAGCATCAGAAAGATGATATGCATTCGTGTCAACATCAAAATTCGCGTTCTTAACTCCGGTATAATAAAGGAACTGCGCCTTCAATTTATTATAAGTAGAAAGGGTTTTGATATATTCAATCTTAGCCTTTTGATATTTCAGCATTTGCGACTGACGAATCCACGCCAGCCTTGATACCACTGTTCGTATATGCCTTTATATAGCCATATAAAACGCGGTATCTGTCTATATTTTTTTGCTGAACATCAGTCAGTAATTTATACCTTAACAAATCAAAATAAAGTTGTGCGATTTGATATTGCAACAAGTACGATTCCCGGTTATAATCAGCGGTATTGAGATTGATAAGCGACTTTGCGGATTCAATTCTTGCCTTGTTCAAACCAAAATTATATAGCTCGTAATTCATTGTAGCAACACCGATAGTTCCTGTCACCTGACTCATGTTATTTTCAGGTCTTATCGAGCCGGAAGTCGAAGGAACCAATCCCATTCCAAAATAAGAACCATCAAGACTATTGGCAGTACCGATATCAACCTGATCACTCACATAAAGTGAAGGCAGGCGTTGGTCTTTAGCATCGGTCAGCGACATCTTAGAACTCTCTATCTGCAACTTCTTCGCCTTCAATTCAGGGTAGTTCAAGATGGCGGAATCAATCGCTTGTTTAAGCGTCATCGTCTGTGCATGAACCTTTCCGTTATTACCAATAATTACTACCAGTAAGAAAGTCAATAGATATATGTATCGGACTAAGTTTATTTTACTATAATTTCTATAATTCATTACAATTAATTTAAAGCAATTAATAAAGCAAATTTACTCTTTTATCAAAGATAAAAAAGTATTAATCATTGTAGGGAAACATTGATTTCCCCGAAGATTAAAATGAAATTATACTAAAGGAGAACCCCTGCTGGAGTTGGGAAGAAGTAGGGGGGTGGATGAATTATATTGTTGCTTTTCGAGAAGTATTTCTTGAATGAATACCTGTTGAAAAACTGTTTCAGAAGATGAAACCGTAAGTGTCGAAAGAGTATTCGCAAAGCGGTCGTTATGTTTTGGAGGATGCGTACTTCCTATTTCAGTTCCATCATGATGAGAAAACTTAGCAACATCGGGATTATTATTATTGTCTTGAGAATTGGAATTGATCGCAGCAAATGAGACATGAGTGGCAGCATAATAAATGTACAATGCCCTGTATGGGAGCATGTAAAACTGTGTTATCAACAGTAGAAATATTATACCAGCCTTTTTCATTTCATATCAATAGCACTATTTAACGCAAAGAACATGCCAAATATTTTTTCTTATCTATTCGTACAAATTTTAATAAGTTCTGTTG
>JABDAW010000109.1 GCA_013288905.1 Bacteroidota bacterium
TTAATGGTGATGCTGACATTGTAATTGGTTCACGATTTATTGAGAAAACGGGGTTTCAATCTTCTAATATTCGCAGGGTGGGGATTAATTATTTCAGATATATTCATCAATTTTTAGTCCATGTCCAATTTACTGACAGCACCTCCGGATTCCGCGCCATTAACCGAAAGGCACTCGTTATCGTTAATGATTATTACCCTGATGAATATCCAGAACCCGAAGCAATCATCCTATTTGCCTTCAATGGTTTAAAAATAATGGAAGTGCCGGTAGAAATGAAGGAACGCCAAGGTGGTGTTTCCTCTATAGGTACCGTATCAGGGATATACTATATGATCAAAGTAACACTCGCTATTTTCTTTACCTACATGAGGCTTAAATCAAAAAAAATATAATGGAAAGAATTCAAATTATCGCTATTGCCACCAGTATTGCCTTCTTGCTGTATATCGGGAGGCTTATCATCAGAGGAAGACTACGTGAAGAATATGCTATTGTCTGGATAGTATGTACTATTTTCCTAATTGCTTTTTCTTTATGGAGAAACGGGTTAGAAGTTATGTCGCATTTGTTCGGTATTTATCAAGCCCCTAATCTGGTTTTTACTGCTGCAATCTTTGCGCTGATGATCTATCTTTTGCATCTTTCAGTTGTAATTTCAAAACTTCAGGAACAGAACAAAACATTAGCTCAGGAAATTGCAATTATCAAACAAAAAATTGAAGAAGAATCAAAAACAAATTGAGAATTTAATTTGTCCACATCTGAATTGTTTGGGCTAATTTTATTCGAAACTATAAATTCTATTAGCTCTTCAAATCTCTCTAACCATCAAGGTTTTGGAAAATGAAACAAGTACAGATTTTCTATCTTCAGGGAGATTAATTTCAGCTATTTCTTTCATAGCTTTATCATAAAAAGATTGTATTTCTTCCTGCGCAAAATCTCTTACTTTTAAAAGATTAAAAATAGAAGTTACAGCTTCAACTTTTTCTTCGGGAGGGATATTTTTATCATTAAATAATTCGACTAATGAATTTGTATTATTGTCTTTTTCGAGTTCCAAGGCTTTCAATAATAAATAAGTCTTTTTATTTGAAATGATATCACCTCCAACTTGCTTTCCAAACTTATTTTTATCACCGTAAACATCCAGGATATCATCTTGTAATTGAAATGCGATGCCAAGATACTTTCCGAAATTATAAAGATGTTGAGTATCCTTAAAGTCAGCTCCACTTATCAATGCGCCGATTTGAAGACTGGCTCCAAGTAATACTGCCGTTTTCATTGAAATCATTTCAAGATAATCATGGATGGTAACCTGCTTTTTAGTTTCATAATTCATATCCAATTGCTGTCCTTCACAGACAAGAATTGCCGTATCATTAAAGATGTCCATCACTTGTCGTAATTGATGATTCTCAACTTTCATCATCAACTTATAAGCTTCAATCAACATTGCATCTCCGGACAGAATAGCAATACTTATATTCCATTTATTATGAACAGTTGGTTTTAAACGACGAAGCGGAGCGTTATCCATAATATCATCATGCAACAATGTGAAATTATGAAATACTTCTATACCTAAGGCTGGAGATATAGCTTTAGAAATATTTCCACCAAATAAATCGCAACCCAGCAATAATAAAACAGGACGCATTCTCTTGCCTCCAAGTAAAAGAACATAATTTATTGGCTCATAAAGTTCCTCTGGATTTTCATTGAAAGCCAGACAAGATAAGGCGTCTTGAATTTTCTCCTGTAGCTCGGCTATAGAGTACATGATTAAACTTTAAACCATGAATTGGATATTCGCAATGGTCTCCTTGATTCCCTTTTCCAATTGGGTTAGATTCCTTTCTAAGAGCGATTTCATTTTATTAATATCCGGACGACGACGAGTCATGTCGCCCTCTTCCAGTGCTGGAAGATGAATGACTTTAGATTTTGATTTAACGATTTTAATAATAAGTTTTGCCAGTTCGAGTATTGTTATTTCCTGATCACTTCCTATGTTCGCTACGTCATTCACAATTTTATCATTATAAAATGCACTCAACATCGCCGCAATATTATCCTTTACATAACAAAAAGTCCTTGTTTGATTCCCTTCGCCGTAAACTGTTATGTCTTTATTATTTATTGCAGAAGCAATAAACTTAGACATTACAAAGTCAACACTTTGCTTCGGTCCATAAGTATTAAACAGTCTGAATATAGTATATTCCAAGCCATATTCTTTATGATAGGATTTAAAGAAAGCCTCACCGACATTCTTAACTATAGCATAAGGAAGGCGAGAATTTAAAGGCGTAGTGTGTTCATTTTGAGGATACTCAACAGGCTCTCCATAAACTTCTGAAGAGGATGAATAAAATACTCTTTTCACACCGGTATTCTTAGCTAAGGAAAGCACATTTTTAATACCGTCAATATCATTCAAAACCCCAACAGGATTCGCCAATGTACGCTTCACACCCACCATTGCTGCATAATGAAAAACATAATCAAAATTGTTGGAATAAAAAATGCCTTCCATCTCTCTGAAATTATTCACATCAGCTTTTATACTTCGGATATTATCAAACTTAGATTTAGGAACTTTATCAACAGAACCGGTTGAATAATTATCAATAATTACGATGTTGTTTTTCTTCTCTATAGATAATTCCTCTACCAAGGCACTACCAATAAATCCTGCACCACCTGTTACTAATATTTTCTTTGTCATTTATTTGTCTTTAGGTATTTCAAGGAGATAATTTCCATAACCACTCTTCAATAATGGCTGTGCTATATTTATTAATTGTTCCATACCGATATAACCCATTCTGTATGCAACTTCTTCGATACACCCAATCTTCAAACCCTGTCTTTCTTCAATGACCTGAACGTATTGACTGGCTTGCATAAGGGATGCGAATGTACCAGTATCCAGCCATGCTGTGCCTCTGTCAAGTATGCCTACTTTCAACTTTCCCAACTTCAAATATTCTTTGTTGACATCTGTTATTTCATACTCGCCTCTTGGGCT
This sequence comes from Bacteroidota bacterium, assembly GCA_013288905.1. Lineage (GTDB taxonomy): Bacteria > Bacteroidota > Bacteroidia > AKYH767-A > JABDAW01 > JABDAW01. The sequence continues at coordinate 3,041 of JABDAW010000109.1, forward strand.
TGGCTGTAAGGTTTTAGCTATTTCAATGACAGAATTATCATAGAAGTATAAACCAGGTATGGCATAATTTGACTTAGGTCTTTCAGGCTTTTCTTCTATAGAAACAACCTTATGGTACTTATCGAATTCCACGACTCCATATCGTTCTGGATCAGAGACATGGTAGGCAAATATCACTCCACCTTCAGGATTATTATTGCTTCTTAATAAAGGTTGTAAACCACTTCCATAGAAGATATTATCTCCAAGAATCAGTGCCACTTTATCATTGCCAACAAATCGTTCTCCGATAACAAATGCCTGTGCAAGTCCATTGGGTATTGCTTGTTCCTCATAACTGAATTTACACCCAATGTTATTACCATCTCCAAGCAACATTTTGAACTTTGGCAAGTCGTGGGGGGTAGAGATGATAAGGATTTCATTGATTCCTGACATCATCAACACCGACAATGGATAATAAATCATCGGCTTATCGTAAACAGGCATCAACTGCTTGCTAACTGCCAAAGTAAGTGGATGTAACCGTGTGCCTGATCCTCCTGCTAATATTATACCTTTCATAGATTCTTTCTTAGTTTTTGAGGGGGTGAAATTACTAAATCTTATAAGAAAGAAAAAAGGTATATTGAATATTCATTATTACTATAGTTAATCTTTCAACAGTTCCATTCTCAAAAGATTCAAGGCGGTGACGCTTGTCCTAATGATATTTCTTTCGCGGTCATTGCCGAATTGATACCTCTTGGCGAAAGTTTTATGTGGAGTAGAGATGGCTATCCATACTGTCCCTACGGGCTTTTCATTCGTGCCACCACTTGGTCCTGCTATGCCTGATGCTGCTATGGAATAATCTGTTTTGAATTGCTCCCTGGCAGCTTTTGCCATTGCCAGCACAACTTGTTCGCTGACGGCTCCGTATTTTTCTAATGTTTCCTTTTTCACTCCAAGAATATGCTCTTTTATCTCATAGGAATAAGTTATTAAAGAGCCTTCAAAGTATACTGAACTCCCCGGTACGCTGGTTATTCGGTGGGCAATATATCCGCCTGTGCAGCTTTCTGCGGTGCAAAGCTTCCTTCCCTTTTCCATTAATAATCTCCCTACTATCTGCTCCATTGTTTCGTCGTCGTAGCCATAGATATAATCGGATATTATGGGAGTTAATTTTGTTATCAAACCCTTCATCTGTTTTTCTAATAATCCTTTGTCTTCGCCGGTGGCAGAAAGTCTTAATCTTAAATTGCCTGTGGCTGGAAGATAGGCTAATTTAAAGCCTTTTGGCAATGCATCTTCCCATTTAGCAATCTTATCTGCCAGAAATGATTCACCGATTCCTTGTATCAGAATCGTTTGATGAAGGATGAATGGAGTCTCGAATTTCTCCTTCAATTTCGGGATGACAAAGACATTCATCATAGCTATCATTTCATAAGGAACGCCGGGCATGGAAACAAAAACTTTGCCATATTCTTCAAACCACATGCCTTGGGCGGTGCCTTTGGAATTCATGATTACCTGGCAATTGACGGGCACGTCTGATTGCTTCTGATTAAGGGCTGTGTATGGAAGTTCTCGTGCATCGAATACCTTTTTTATCTCCCGATAGACATCCCAGTTCCTTACCAAAGTGGTGTCGAAATACTCGCACAACGTAGCCTTGGTAATATCATCCTTGGTAGGTCCCAATCCCCCGGTAATCAGGATCACATCAACACGGGTTCGGGCTTCATTCAGGGCATTCATGATATGTTGCTTATTATCGGACACTGATGTTATCTGTTTCACCATGATACCTGCAAGGTTCAATTCCTTTGCCATCCATGCAGAGTTGGTATCCACAATCTGTCCGATTAAAATCTCATCGCCTATGGTAATTATTTCGCATTGCATGGTATGATATATTGGTTGTATAAGGGTTTAGAAGTATATGCTGCAAATTAAAGAAAATTGCGGGTGAGTTATTAAACAAAGAAGTCAGGCATCTCTACATTGGCTCTTCATAGGTCCTAATTCATAATTGCTTTTATGCTTTCACAAAAGCTATATTAGACAAGAAGATGATGATTCTTGATAACACTGTAGATTATACCTTCCTTTTTTATTCTAATTTTGCAGCCGTAATTCACCATTTATAATTTATAATTCATAATTTTTTACAAAATGATAACAACAATTTCCCAAACCAATTTCCATTTCCCTAATCAAAAAAGCTATTACAAAGGTAAGGTTCGTGAGGTCTATACCATCAATGACGAATACCTTGTGATGATTGTATCCGACCGTGTTTCCGCCTTCGATGTCGTGTTGCCACGTGCCATTCCATTCAAGGGACAAGTCTTGAATCGCATTGCCGAAAAGGCTCTCAAAGCTGCCAGCGACATCGTTCCGAATTGGATCATTAATGTGCCGCATCCCAATGTTACTATCGGCAGGAAGTGCGAACCTTTCAAGGTCGAGATGGTCATTCGCGGCTATCTTTCAGGTCATGCCGCCAGAGAATATAAGGCTGGCAAACGCATGCTTTGCGGGTCGCCGATGCCTGAAGGAATGATCGAAAACGATCGCTTCACGAAGCCTATCATTACCCCTTCTACCAAGGCTGATGTGGGGCATGACGAGGACATTACCCGTGAGGACATCATTGGCACCGGCTTGGTTTCGGAGGCTGATTACATTCAATTGGAAAACTACACGCATGCCCTCTTCCAACGTGGCAGCGAGATTGCCAACCAGCATGGTTTGATCCTTGTAGATACCAAATATGAATTCGGCAAGGGTGCTGATGGCAAGATATATGTCATTGATGAAATTCATACCCCCGATTCGTCTCGATATTTCTATCTTGATGGCTATGAAGAACGTCAGAAGAAGGGCGAATCTCAAAAGCAATTATCAAAGGAATTTCTTCGTGAATGGCTCATTGCAAATGACTTCCAGGGCAAGGAAGGGCAGACTGTTCCGACCATGACTGATGAATGGGTTCTCCAGATTTCTGACCGATATATAGAGCTTTACGAAAAGCTTACCGGCGAATCTTTCGAAAGAAAAGACGACAAGGATATTCTGAACTCCATTGAGAAGAGTGTTCTTAACTTTCTTCAAGCTCCTAATTCCTAATTTTTAATTCCTAATTGATTTCATCGTCTTGTTGTTGCGCCTGAAAAGTCGCAATCACATGACGATAGATTTAAAATTTATAAAAAATGGTTGTTTTTTCTTGGGGAATGGCGAAGGGAAAAAGGGATTGAAAATTAATCCATTTAACATAAATAAAAAAATATGGGCTGATTATGAGCAATATCCACCAAAGAGGAGCAATAACATGACGATTGGGAGGACTAACAAGCCAAAGAGTTGCGGGAACATGTGACCAGCTCAGTGGGTTTGTCCAAAAAGGAGGAGGAACAGGAGGATGCTCTATGGGATCATTGCGTTAGCTCGGTGGGATTTGACGATGGGGAGGAGGAACAGGACGATGGAGGGGAGTTTTTTCTCATAGAGGAAGAGGTTTATTTGATAGAGATGGAGATTGAGGGGGATGTGGTGGAGATACTTAATGATGAGGTACAAGTTTTGATGAAATAGGTGGTGGGTGATGGGGATTGGAAGAAGGTTCATGCCATGACGGGGAAGCTACTCGCCATGACGGAGGAGGTTCATGCGGAGGGCGCGAAGGAATTCACCTCTTTCGAACTGGACTTTCAGCAATGGAAAACCGGACAGGTGCCCCTGCACCTGTCCGGTTGTTATTTGAGATTTCTAAATTTGAATTATAAATGGATATTTTAAATAATATTAAAACTTGCAACCATACAGGTGCAGGGGGCACCTGTCCGGTTGTTGCCGCAGTATCTGAAAAATTAGGAAGTGGGTCTAAATATAAGCAGGAAAAACTGTTCTTATGGGGTCAATAAATGACCTGAAAAGCTTCTATTTTCAAAAATTTAGAATGGTGAATATATTGATATAGCATTGAATATCAATACAAGCTCTTGAAACAAAATGCTTTTGTGACATGACTTCGACCAAAAATGTATATATAATGCTCCATGCCGAATGTAAAGTATGGTTCCACTTATATAAATAATCCGACATTCTATGTAAAGTGTCCGATTCTTTACATAAAATATTGTGCTTTCTATGTAAGGAATGCCATTTTCTATGTAAAGAATCGGAATTTTTATGTAAAGAATCCGACTTTCTACATAGATGGCAAGACAATTTATATACGGCATGACACATTCTATATACAATTTGTTGCTCTTTAGAAACGCATAAGTCGAAAGGATTTAAGAGAATACTCGCCTTTGAAACAAGTTTGTTTTTAGATAAGAAAATTTTTATCCTTCATCAAAACTCACCTTATTCGTTTCAACTGTCAAATCAAAATCTTTTCCATGAATATTGTTTATTTCAAAGTTTACGATCAAATCTTTATGTTCAGGGTAAAGCTCTTTTTTTCTTGCATGTAAATATTCAAAAATTTCTTCCACTTCAGATTTATCTGTTGCCATTTTCAACAGTTCAGCTTTTGCATGCAAGTAATGTCGTTCATCAATCTCCTTCAATATGGCAGCATTCCAAACCATTGCACCAAAAGTGATCTTTTTTTCATATACACCTGCATCATCACCATGTTGAACAATTGGAGCAATAAATTCCCTAAGAAGCAAAGAATAATTTACCTCACTTTTATTTTCATCAACTTTTTTTTCAGAGTCCTTAGATCCTTCCTTTATTTCCTTCTCATCATGAATATCATCCTTAGAAGTATTCATCTCCGATTCTTTTCTCCTTCTGGCTTCTGTCAACCTTTTTGTTCGTTTTATATTCTCTGATTTCCCCATTTTTTTTCTTAATTAATCCTGCAAATATTCTTGTTTGATTTTGCAAAACTATATAAATTTTTAAAAGGGAAATGAAATTACCCAAAGTGTAATCTGTCTTTGGTATATGTTGCCCTACCCCTCAATATACTGGCGGTTGTTGATGTGGTAACTGTAGCGACAGCGATTAATCGTTTTCTCCCCGCCTCATAATAATTTTAATTGACTGTCGGTTTCTATACACCACTAATATTATTATATGAATGTCCGTCTTGATACCTAACAAAAGAAATAATGAATATTGAACAAGGAATAATGAATAATGATTTGGAATTCTGACAAATACTGAATTCTGGAATTCATTCATTCTTATTTCAACCTTACTTCCTTCAACATTCATTA
>JABDAW010000110.1 GCA_013288905.1 Bacteroidota bacterium
ATGGCGAGAAGCAGGTGAGGAAGGTGGTGAAGATCAATTAGGAATTAAAAATTAGGAATTAGGAAACATGTTCCTTTCCTAATTCCTAATTTTCAATTCCTAATTTATTCCCTACTTTTGCTGCTCAAATTAATGAAAAATTTATTAACAAAAATTTTAGAACGATGAGAAAAATTATTACAATTGTAATCCTGCTCGCCTTGATTGGCTTGAGCGTGAATGCCCAAAATCCACAACTATGGGGAATGACTTCTGCCGGAGGTACCGACAGTCTTGGTACTATCTTTAAAATCAGGGGCGACGGGACAGGCTTCCAAAGCCTGCAATCGCTCGACACCGCTACAGGGAATACTCCTGGCGGAACCTTGCTGCATGCCGTGAATGGGAAATTTTATGGCGTCACTTCTACAGGCGGTGCCATCCATAAAGGAACCATCTTAAGCCTCGATACCAGCAATGTTTTGACTGATGTTCACGATTTCACCGGCAATGCTGGCAACGACCCCGTTGGGAAGCTGATTCAGGCAAACAACGGCAATCTTTATGGAATGACTTATTATGACGATAGTATCGGTGCAGGAGTCATCTTTAAGTATAATCCTGACAATAATATATACACTAAGCTTGTTACTTTTAATGGAACCGGTAATGGACAAAGCCCGCGTGGCAGCCTGATGCAGGCTTCTAATGGTACCATTTATGGAATGTGCCAAGGCGGGGGTGCCAATCAGCTTGGAACCTTATTTAGCCTTGATACCACCACAAATACTGTCACCAATCTGCATAGTTTTTCAACCGCAACCGGATTCAATCCTTTTGGCGACCTTATCCAGGCAAGTAATGGGTTGCTGTATGGGACCTGTATCTATTTCGGGACAACCGGAGCGGGGACTCTTTTTAGTTTTAATACTGCTACGAATGTGTTCACAGATTTGATTCATTTCAATACCACGAATGGTCAAAATCCAGAAGGTAGTTTGATTCAGGCTGCCGATGGAAAGCTTTATGGTTTGACTTGGGGTGGAGGCGATAGTGCGAAGGGAGTATTGTTTAAATATGACATTAGCGCAAATACCATTACCGACTTAGCTGTCTTTTATGGCAGCAACGGAGCGTGGCCCACGGGTTCTCTTATCCAAGCCAGCGATAGCAACCTGTATGGAATGACCAGCATAGGAGGCACGAATAATCTCGGCACTGTCTTTAGATATAATATCACTGCCGATACACTTATTACCTTGCATAATTTTAATGGCACCGATGGCTCGATGCCCAAGGGGAGCCTTATAGAAGCATTGACCCCGGCTGTTACTCATGATGGGATTGAGGAAGTTGTTCAAGCCAATAACAATTTAACCATTTATCCCAACCCCGCCAGCTCTGTGCTAAATATTTCTCTTCCCAATAAAAACATAAAATCCTGCATCATAAATCTTTATGATATGCTTGGGCAATTGATAATTGACAATGGACAATTGAAAGCAATTGACAATGGACAATTGACAATTGACAACAACACGAGCACCATGTCAATTGTCAATTATCAATTGTCAATTAACTTGGGTCGTTTGAGTCCAGGCATCTATTTCCTTGAAGTAATTATGGATGGAGAAAAAAATGTGAGGAAGGTAGTGAAGCTCAATTAGAAATTACGAATTAGTACCATGTACTTTCCCTGATTCGTAATTGATTCTTTTTTCAATTATCAAAAACCAAAATCATTTCTACTTCGTATTTTGTAGTATTAATGATATTAGATAATTGAAATGAAAAAGTATTTATACCCCTTGTTAGTAGTGTTTTTTGGTGGCATGATTGCCTTGATAATCTTTAAGAATAAAGAAAAAGATGAGTTCCGCGTATTCCCGTTGAAAGAACGTTCCGCGGCAGTTTCAGGTTCAGGTGAATGGGTAAATGCAAAGGCTGCCATTGAAGGTCTTCTGGCGGCTTTGCGCAAGAATCCAGATGACAGGAAGGCTCAGTTGCAATTGGCGGAAGCCTATATTCAGGAAGCTCGTATCACGGGCGACCATGTCTATTATGATGAGGCGGCAATGGAATTACTGAATGATTTATTGCAGAAAGAACCTGATAATTTTGAGGCTCTGTCTTGCAAGGCGGCAGTGTATCTGTCGCAACATCATTTCACGGATGGTAAGGAAATCGCGATGCAGGCATTGAAATTGAATCCTCACAATGCCTATATATATGGACTGCTTGTGGATGCTAATGTGGAATTGGGCGATTATAAAGAAGCCGTGAAGATGTCTGATAAGATGGTTTCTATTCGTCCTGATTTAAAATCCTATTCCCGTATTTCTTATTTGCGGGAGATTCATGGTGATTATAAAGGTGCTATTGTAGCTATGAAAATGGCTGTTGCTTCCGGCATTCCGGGTCAGGAACAGACCGAATGGGCTAGAATATTCCTGGGGCATTTGTATGAGAATACAGGGGCTATTGATACTGCTGAATTGTGTTATCGGATAGCACTGGAAAACCGCGCAGGGTATGCTTATGCTTATGCAGGCTTAGGAAGAATCGAGAAGGCAAATCATAATTATAAAGATGCCATTAAAGATTTTGAAAAGGCTGAAAAGCTAACTTCAGATTATTCATTTGGTGATGAACTGACGGACTTATATCGCCTGGATAATCAGCCTGAAAAGGCTTATAAGAACGCTCAAGCCGTGATTGAGAAATTAAATGCCGATTCAAATTCTGACGAGCGTAACAGTAAAACAGGGCACTACTCGGATAGGGAATTGGCGTATGCATATCTCAAGGTTTATAAATATGATATGGCTCTGAAACACGCGCTGATAGAGTACAATCGTCGCCCAGATAATATTGATGTGAATGAAACTTTGGCTTGGGTTTATTATAAACTTGGGAAATATATTGATGCCGATAAATACATCAATGTAGCTATGAAAACGAATTCCCAGAACCCGAATCTGCTATATCGTGCAGGCTTGATTAAGATGAAATCAGGTTTCAGGAAGGATGGCATTGCCTTGATGGAAAAGGCTTTGGATATTAATCCTTTCCTGTCTCCAGAATTGAAATCAGAAGGAATTCAGTTTCTTGCATCTAAATAAAATGAGCAAAATAAAAGCCACTCAGCAGGTTATCTTATACAGCATACTTTGCACGTTGTATCTAATACCCTCTCCCCTATTCGCCCATGTGATTCCCTATGATTTATCGAAGCTGTCGAAAGTTGATGTAGCATGGATTTATCTGAAATTAGGCTACACCCACATCATTCCCTATGGCTTCGATCACATACTTTTTGTGCTTGGAATATTCTTTCTCAACCCCAAATTAAAACCCGTCATCTGGCAGGCAACAGCCTTTACGGTGGCACATTCCATAACATTAGGGCTGGCAATGTATGGTGTCATTAAACCAATAAGTTCTATTGTAGAACCCATCATTGCGCTCTCCATAGTTTTTGTGGCGGTAGAAAACATGATCACTTCCGAATTAAAACCCTGGAGGATATTGATAGTATTCTGTTTCGGGCTGATACATGGGATGGGTTTTGCGAGCGCACTGAATTCATTGGGTTTGCCTCCCGGAGATTTCTTTAGTTCCTTAATATCCTTCAATGTCGGCGTAGAATTAGGGCAATTAACCATCATTCTTCTTGCCTTCTTTCTGGTCGGGAAATGGTTTGGAGACAGGGAATGGTACCGAAGAAGAATCGTATATCCGGTATCAGGAATCATCGGAGCGATTGCTTTGTATTGGACCATTGAAAGGATTTTCTTCGTGGCATGACAAGCAATTAATTGCCAAATTCCCTTATTGTTATCTTGTATTTATAATCTTTTTTCTAATTTTGCATCTGTGAATAGCAGACTTAGACATTGTGCAATTGAGGGAAACTCCGAAAAAGTAAAAGGAGGTAATCAAAACCATAACTTCAATATTTTCGTAAGTATTGAAGCTGGAACAGTTGAAGAAACGGGAAGATGCCGTTGTTGTGGAGGAATGAAAATGAAGGAACGGCATTAAAATATTTGAAAAGTAATAGAATGAATACCATAAAAGAATTTATTGAATCAGGGATATTAGAACTTTATGTTTTAGGCGATGCCTCTCCTGAAGAAATTGCAGAAGTTGAAAAGCTTGCATTATCTCATCCTGCAATTCAAAATGAAATTGACCAAATCAGCAAAACTCTTGAGGTTTATGCCGAAGCTAATGCCATAGAAGCTCCGCCATTGGTAAAGTCTTTTCTCCTGGCAACCATTGACTATTCCGAAAGGATTAAAAATGGAGAGCCTGTTTCGACTCCTCCCCCATTGAATAAAAATTCCAGAATCGAAGATTATACCCCTTGGCTGAATAGAGCAGATATGGTTTTGCCTCCTGATGCTGAGGAAATATTTGCCAGGATAATCGGTTATTCCCCTCAAGTTATTTCTGCTGTTCTTTGGCTTAAAGAAGGTACTCCTGATGAGATTCATGAACATGAATATGAGCGGTTTTTTATTATTGAAGGCACTTGCAATATCACTGTTGGCGAGGATGTACATCAACTTGTTCCGGGTGATTATTTTGAAATTCCTCTATATCTTACTCATAGCGTAAAGGTTACTTCTTCGATTCCCTGCAAAGTGATTTTGAATCGGGTTGCTGCCTGATTTTTAATCATATATCCCTAAAATGAAAAGCAGCTAACCAATGATAAAAAATACTTAAAAAAATCGTTCTACCATCAAAGAAAATCGTTCTCGCACCTTCGAAAATCGTATTAGCACCCAAGAAAATCACCGTCGCACCATAGAAAATCACCGTCGCACCATAGAAAATCATACTCACACCTTTGAAAATTGTTCTAACACTCAAGCAAATCAAATCTCTCTCCATTCACGCCATCAAATCAATCTGACTTGAGGTTTGCACTATTATATAATTATACAATAATGTTATATAATTCCTACCTGTTGTGGATATGGGTTTACCAAGATTCTATGCAACGATGGCTGATGTAATTCCATAATTTGATACTAATATTTTGTCTTTCTATACTTATAAACTTGGAATATGAACATATAAATCCGGAATATGTTCTTATGTTTAAGTTTTATGTTCTTATATTTAGGTTTTATAAGTTTATATTCGAGTTTTATCTTCTTATTTTTGGGATTTATAAGTTCATATTTTAGTTTTATCTTCTTATATTTCTCAAAAGTCTTCTTATTTTTTGGAAAAATAAGAAGCTTTTTTGGAAAAATAAAGACATCTTGTCAAGCATTCTTTCTCTGATTAATTTCACCGTGGTAGCTTTTGGGAATTGCCCTCTAAGAATCCTAAGGATATTATATTGCTGAATCGTAAGACCATGTTTATGGAATAATTCATTGTGAACATTGATGATCCATTTGCCGGTAAAAATCAGATTCACCGATGCTTTGTGATAATCATTACGGAATGGTTTGACCTGCTTAATTTCTTTCTCAAGGCTTCGAACTGCATTAGTTGTTATCATAAATCTTTGATTGTTTTTTATCCAAACAACCGATGAAAAATTGGGTCTATAATAATGCAACAAAAATGACTAAAGACACATTAGAATATGATATTAATCACGATTCAGAAAACTGCCTTTAAAAAAATATTTCTCAACAAAAATTTCTTTTTCATTCAAAATTCATAGCATCGGTTGTAATTTTGTACCATGAAATTAAAAAAGAACACGGAAGGAAATTCACAAGAGTTGGAAATGTTATCACAATTTTATTGTAGTTTTGAAACCTCATCCCGAATGGTCGGGACTAACAAAATAAATAATTAAAATGAAAAAGTTATTATACATTTCAGCGTTAATCTTAACATGGAGTTTCACTGGCAAAGCCCAGACTACTCCTGCAACTCCGGCTCCTGATGCCGATGCACCTACCGTAATTTATGAAACAGATGTTCATGATTTCGGTACTATCAAACAGGGTGATAATGGTACTTATGAATTCAAATTTACCAACACCGGCACCACTCCTGTTATTATTTCTAATGCCAAAGGATCTTGCGGATGCACCGTCCCGGATTGGCCAAAAGAACCAATAAAACCTGGTCAGACAAGTGCTATCAAAGCTACTTATGACACCAAAAGAATTGGTGCATTTACGAAGACCGTTACTGTATCTTCAAATGCCAAAGAAGCTACAAAGGTTCTTACCATCAAAGGTGTTGTAGAAGGTGAAAATCCTAATGCCAACATGCCTTTTAAGAAAGTTGATGAAGGTGTTCCTATGGAAAGATAATATTCTTGACAATAAAATAAAGTAATTAAATTAAAAAAAGTAAAAATGAAAAAAGTAATTTTAGCATTCGGTATGTTTGCCTTAATAGGTTTAACATCAATGGCGCAACAATCAGGTGGCGCAGCAATCAAACCTTCTCCTACTCCTGCTCAAGCAGCTAGTAAAGATGATTCCGCAAACTTCAAATTTGAAGTTGAAGAAGTGAACTTTGGGACCATCACACAAGGTGATACTGTTCACAGAGTATTTAATTTTACCAACACTGGTGCGACTCCTTTGATTATCACGGAAGCACACGGCTCATGCGGTTGTACACAACCACAGTATTCAAAAGAGCCGATCAAGAAAGGTGAAAAAGCAAAGATTGAAGTTACCTTCAATTCAACCGGTAAAATGGGTATTCAGGACAAGACCATCACCATTTCTTCCAATGCAAAAGGCGGACAACATGTTCTTCATTTGAAAGGAACTGTTGAGGCTCCAAAGACAAAGGAAACCCCTGCTGCCACTCCTGCCGCTAAGTAATTTATCTTCCTGAAATCCGCTACTATGACGGATTCTCAAATGATGAAAATCTTAAGAAGCAATCTCATTACGGGGTTGCTTCTTTTTTTTATTAATAATTGTTTTGGTCAGAATGATTCAATAAATCAAAAATACATTGATCCCAATGCTCCTGTTATTAGTTTTGAAACCGAATTCCATGATTTCGGAATCATTAAAAAGGGAGAAGTCATTATCTATAATTTCAAATTCACAAACACCGGAAATCAACCATTAATAATATCTAATGTTACTACCGGATGCGATTGCACAACCCCTGAATGGTCAAATAAACCAATTAATAAAGGAGAATCTTCGCAAATAAAAATTACTTATAAATCCGAAGAAGAAGGTGGTGATCAGGCAAAAGAGATTTCTGTTTATTCAAATACAAACACACCATTAAAAGTTTTAAGATTTACTGGTTACGTGGATTATTCCAACAAGTAAATAGGGATATTGTTGATATAAGCAAGTTTTCTTTTTACACATTAATCATTTATTTATAAGAATCCTTTTTATATTTTTGCCGCCTATGATAAATTTATCCACCTTAATAATTATCCCGCTCCTCACTGCCCTCGCGATTTTGTTCTTCAAGAACCCAAAGCAAGTGCGAGTAGTGGCTTGTGCAGGAGCGTCCCTCCAATTAATCCTTTCCCTGCTCCTCCTCTTCGCCTACACCAACGAAAGAAGTGCCGGCAATACCGCCCAGATGCTCTTCACCGAACGCTATTCCTGGTATTCTGCCTTCAATATCGAATACTATCTGGGTGTTGATGGCATCTCCATTGCGATGATTTTATTGACATCCTTTGTTGTCCTCACAGGCATTCTTTTCTCCTGGAATGTGGTGGATAAAGCCAAGGAATTCTTCTTCCTCTTAGTCTTCTTGAGTGTCGGTGCTTATGGCTTCTTCCTCTCCTTAGATTTATTTTTGATGTTCTTCTTCTTAGAACTCGCAGTCATCCCGAAGTTCCTGTTGATAGGCATTTGGGGCAGCGGCAAGAAAGAATATTCAGCAATGAAATTAGTCCTCATGCTCATGGGCGGCTCGGCGTTAGTGCTGATAGCTTTACTCGGCATCTACTTCACCACTCCCAATCCTGATGGCAAACATATCTACGATTTATTAAGTATCTCCAAACAACATATCCCCATGAATATGCAGATGATTTTCTTCCCGCTTGCCTTTCTTGGCTTCGGAGTTTTCACTGCCATCTTTCCATTCCATACATGGGCACCTGATGGTCACTCCTCTGCTCCTACTGCGGCTTCCATGTTCTTGGCAGGTATCTCCATGAAGCTCGGAGGATACGGATGTTTGCGAGTTGCCACCTATTTAATGCCGGAAGCTGCACAAGAATATTCTCATGTAATAATAGTCCTATCCACCATCGCAATAATCTATGGAGCCTTCGCCACC
>JABDAW010000111.1 GCA_013288905.1 Bacteroidota bacterium
TGTAAAAGCAATAATAGTTACAGAGCTTATAGGCATCAGGATTGCTGCTACTACAGGCGAAAGAATGCCTTGCACCGCAAAACTTAATCCGATTAAATTATATAGAATAGAAATACAAAGACTGGTATAAATGATATGTTTTGCAGACTTTGCAATTCGTATAAACTTTGGAAGTTTCTTGAATTCTGTAGCTTCCATAATTGCATCGCAGGCTGGAGAAAAGTTGTTGATATTATCTGAAATACAAATGCCAACATCGCTCTGCATCAATGCTCCGGCATCATTCAAACCATCGCCAATCATGAGAACTTTATTGTTTTGATTTTGAAGGGTCTTGATGAATTTCAACTTGTCCATAGGGCTTTGATTAAAGTGGATGGCAGCATTTTTACCAATTATTTCATTAAGATAATCTCTTTCAGAATCATTATCACCGGATAGGATTGCAATCTGAAAATGCTGCTTCTTCAATGCTTTAATAACCTCTTCAAAGCCTTTGCGGTATTCATTTCTTACTGAATAATAGCCTTGGATATTTCCATTTATGGAGATGTAAATCCTGCTTCCGGTTTGATTTTCACCTTGAGCAATTAATCCCTTATTTCCTGTCATTAAAAAGGAACCAATAACAATTTTATAAGCATCAACACTACCTTCAATCCCTTTGCCTGCTTGCTCTTTGAAAGACCTAATTGATAAAATTGTTGATACAGGCAGGTCATCATAAATCCTCTTGCTTAAGGGATGCGATGAATGATGTATCAAGGAGCGTACAGCCTGCATTTCATCAATTGATAAGTTCTCCCCGATATATTCAAGACGAGAATTATTGGGTTGTGTAATAGTCCCTGTTTTATCAAAGACTGCGATATTTATTTTGGCAAGTTTCTCAATAACGGTTACGTTTTTCAGATAGAATTTACTCCTTCCCAATATCCTCAAAACATTCCCCAAAGTAAAAGGCGATGATAGCGCAAGGGCGCATGGACAGGCTATCATAAGCACTCCGGTAAAGGCATTCATAGCTTTGTGTAAGTCCGTTTTCATCCAGAATAATGCCGCTCCTAAAGCTATTCCAATAATAACTATGGTGAACCATTTACTGATCTTATTTATCAAGGTTTGGAAGGATTCATTCATCTTGTTTTTAAATGCTTCATTATTCCAAAGTTGCGTTAAGTAACTCTGTGAAACATTCTTGATAACTTCCAATTCAATAGCGGTTCCTGATTGCTTGCCCCCAGCATAAATTGTAGAGCCTGATTTCTTGACTACAGGTTCTGATTCGCCCGTTACAAAGCTATAATCAATGCTGGCATTACCTTTCATTAATACTGAATCGGCAGGAATTAATTCATTGTTTCGAATCAATATTCTATCACCTGTTTTCAATTCGGATAAAGGAATTGTTGCGGTAATTCCATTGATGATTTTACTTACCGCAACAGGAAAATAGGAACGATAATCTCGGTCAAAAGAAAGTCGGTCATAAGTCTTTGCCTGGAACAACCTTCCATTCAACATGAAGAATACCAAACCACCGAGGCTATCCATGTAACCCGCGCCAGTGCCCGAAAGTATTTCATAAGCACTTCTCAAAAACATAACAAGAATCCCCAAAGCAATAGGCACATCAATGTTAATCGCCTGCTGTTTAATTCCTGAAATTGCATTCTTGAAGAAGGGTGAACTGCTGTAAAAAAAGATGGGCAGAGACAAGCCAAGATTGATGTATCCAAAGATATTATGATACCCAGTTTCGATGTATTTACCGAGAGAGAAATATTCCGGAAAACTAAACATCATGATATTCCCAAAGCAAAATCCTGCAACTCCTATTCGATACAACATCGCCCTATCCACGAGCTTCTTAGGCTTAGTTGAATGTGATATATCATTCAGATTTATCTCCGGTTCATATCCGATTTTATGAAGTAATTCCACCACTTTTCTTAAAGATATTTTAGGATTGGAATAGGTGATATAGACTTCTTTTTTCAGGAAATTAACTTGTGAACGAATGATTGAACTATCTAATTTATAAAGATTCTCAAGCAGCCAGATACAACTGCTGCAATGAATCTGCGGAACATAAAAAGTAACCTTTGTAACATGTTCATCCTTGAAATCTATCAACTTTGACACCGTCCGCTCATCATCTAAAAAAGCGTATTTATCATTCCCGATTTGCCCCCTTTGAGAGATGCCGGGATTGTTGTTTAAAGTATAAAAGCTACAAAGATTATTCTCTGATAAAATCTCATAAACCAACTTGCATCCATCACAGCAAAAGTGCTTTTCGTCCAATGAAATCAAGTCATCCTGGCAATCTTCTCCACAATGATAACACTTCAATACCTCCTTAGTTTTAACCAACATGAATCTTTATTTTGTTAGCGGCAAAAGTACTTTGAGAATGAATCCCAATAGTTGATTTCCATCATGAGCTTTTATGATTTTTGTCATAATTTATAGCGTAGAAGGTTTTTATTATAATATCACATCATCAAAATGTTTTAGTTTTGCACAATCAAAAATTTTACAAATATGAATAATGGTTCCTGGTTGAGATGCCTCTTAGTTGATATAAATAAATTAAGGAATAGAGGATATCAGCTTTTCCTATTATTTATGTTTCTTATTTTTGTAGGATTATCCATAAAAATTGGCTCTATGATTGGACCACTTGGGGATATTAATGCTTATTGGAAGGCTGGCTGGAATTTCTTTCATGGCAATGAATTGTATCTGCATATATGGGATGAAGGACGATTCATTTACCCACCATTTTCTGCAATGCTTTTCCAATTTTTTGCCTTGTTTCCAGTAAAAGTTGCCGCCGGAATTCTTGTATTTATTAATCTTATATTATTTCTTTTTTCCATTTACCTGGTACGTTCCATTTTTGAATTCTATTGTTCAGATACGAAATTCATTAACAAAATGCTTTTTTTTTCAACACTGCTTTCATTTAGGTTTTTCTGGAGTTGCTTTCAGTTTACACAGATGAATGAAGTTATATTAGTGCTTTGTCTCCAGGGTATATTATTCATGCTAAAGAAAAAAGAAACACCAGCAATAATTTGTTTTGTAACAGCCACATTTATCAAAATTATTCCAGTTTTCTTTTTGATATGGTTGGTATTCAGAGGGAACTTAAGGACTTATCTTAAGATATTAATAACGATATTATTGTGCTTGATAATTCCTTTAATCTGGAGAGGATTTTATACCGGAATAATGGATTTAAAAAATTATTACATTGAATTCCTCAAGCCCTTTCAAGAAGGAAGAGTAGAATACCCTTTCACGAATCAAAGTTTGAGTGCTGCCATCTATAAGCTATTCAGACCATTGAACGATATTCAGAATTTAGGTGATGCTCACGCCCAAGATTTTCAATTATTTTATCTTCCTATTGACACTGTAAGTAAAATTTATTCATTTAGTGCAGCCTTGATATTTATAACATTTATTATCTATTTATTTTATTTAAGATTCCAAAAGAAAGAAATAACGTTTCTTGAAATTTCAATGATTCTATTAGTCACCCATCTATTATCTTCCATAACCTGGGATTACCATCTTGTATCGCTTCTCTTTGTTTACATGAGTTTCTTGATGCTGTTGAAAGAAAAGCAAAATGGAATATCAAAATGGATCAGTTACAGCTTAATAGTAATGATGCTCTTCAATGCAATAGTGGGCAAAGACACCAGCGGTATGTTTATATATCATATTCTTGAAGGATACAGTTTATTAACCTGGATGATGGTATTATTGTTTTTCTTTTTCCTTTGGAAAAATAATACAAAAGAGGTGCTTCAATCTTCATAGAATTTGTCAGAAAGGTTTCGTGTTTGATTTTCGTGCAAAAATAAAGCAGGAAATTTGGTTGTTTTAATTATTTGCTACATTTGCAAAATCTTTTATAACAATAAAGCACTAAATAAATAAATTTATGTCTGGAGTAAATAAAGTAATTTTAGTTGGAAACCTCGGCAAAGATCCTGAAGTAAGATACCTTGAAGGTGGTATTGCCGTAGCAAAAGTAACCCTTGCCACAAATGAATCCCGCAAAAATAAAGATGGTATTAAGGTAGACAATGTTGAATGGCACACAATTAATTTTTGGAGAACCGAAGCTGAATCAGCTGAGAAACTTTTGAAAAAAGGGATGATGATTTATGTTGAAGGTAAAATCAAATCGCGCAGTTGGGTTGATAAGGACGGAATTAAAAGGCATACTACCGATATTGAGGGTGATCGATTTACTATATTAAGCTCCAAAAAAGACGATAATTGCAATCATAGTGATTCTTATAAAGTTGTTGATCCTGCATTACCCATTGTTGAAGATGGAACTCCTACTGACGATCTTCCTTTTTAATTGAAAACACAAAGTATATTTATTATTAATTTTTTGAAAGGATCATTGTGCCCGAAATTTCTTTTGTATTTTTGCGCAGAATTATTCTAAAATAACTTGGACAATCCTTCAGGAGACCCATATATACAAGCATTTCAGTACTTTTCGTTATCAGATAATGCTTTCTCAATTGATAATTTCATCAAGATAGTTATTATTATGGTTTTCTTGTTTTGCTCAGCATTATTTTCCGCTGCACAGGTTGCCTTCTTTTCATTGTCTCCTACTGATTTGAATCGAATTAAAGAGTCCTCCGAGCGCTGGCAATTAACCATTATTGAGCTTCTTGATAACCCTAAGAAGTTATTAGCAACTTTATTGATTAGCGATAATATGCTGAATGTAGCTATTATTATTTTGACTTCTTTGATTCATATTTTTGATTATCATTCCCAAAGAATTTTAGGTTTTATTGTTCAAGTGGTTCTGACTACTTTTATCATTGTTCTTTTTGCTGAGGTTATTCCTAAAGTATATTCTACCAAGCATAATTTGCAAGTGTTAAGAATTATGGGACTTCCAATATATATTCTTTGTAAAATCTTTTCACCTGTCAGTTATATATTAGTTTCGTCAACAAATATTGTAGAAAAGCGATTGAAGAAAAAGTCATACAATGTCAATATTGACGAGCTTACTCATGCCATAGAAATCACCTCTGATATCAATACAAATGAGGAAGAGAAGAAGATTTTAAAAGGTATCGTAAAGTTCGGAAATATTGATGTAAAACAGATTATGAAATCTAGGATGGATACTGTAGCTTTTGAAATCGGAACTCCTTTTACTTCTTTGCTAAAAGGGATTTTAGATTCAGGCTATTCACGTATTCCTATTTATATTGAAGACTTTGATACTGTCGAAGGGATCATATATATCAAAGATTTGCTTGCTCATCTTGATAAGGACGATTCATATAAATGGCAAGTATTAATTCGCCCTCCGTATTTTGTTCCAGAAAGTAAAAAAATAAATGATCTATTGGAGGAATTCCAGCAAAAGAAAATCCATCTTGCCATTGTTGCTGATGAGTATGGAGGTTCGTCAGGTATTGTTACTTTGGAGGATATTTTGGAAGAAATTGTTGGTGAGATTAATGATGAATTTGATGATGATGAATTACAATATTCCAAATTAGATGATCTTAATTTTATCTTTGAAGGAAAGACTTTGATAAATGATATTTGCAGGGTTTTGAACATTGAAAGAAAACTCTTTGATAAAGTAGAGGGTGATAGTGATACTCTTGCAGGACTGATCTTGGAATTGAAAGGAAATATCCCTGAAAGAGGAGAGGTGTTGGAACATGAAGGTATTAAATTTACAGTGGAGGCAGTTGATAAGAGGAGAATCAAAAGAGTAAAGATATCATTGCCTGAAAAGAATATTGAAATCATTCCAGAAGAATAAATGAGAATATTAGTAAGGTTCAATATTAAAACACAACTCAGCCCTCTCAAAATAACAATAGCATTTTTGATTGCTTTAATGTTGAATCTTTCTTCTTGCCAAGACTCAAATTATACTCCAAAACCAAGAGGCTATTTCAGAATAGACTTTCCACATAAATCTTATAAAACATACAATGGTCCTTGTCCGTTTTCTTTTGAATATCCGGAATATTCTTCTGTAGAAGTTGATTTTGAGCGAGATTCAAAACCCTGCTGGTTGAACATACAATTTTCCACTTTCAATGCAACGATTCATCTTAGTTACAATGAAGTTAAAAACAATTTATCAAAGTTCACTGAAGACTCGAGAACACTAACCAACAAACATATTATCAAAGCATCCGGCATTGATGAATCAATTATTGCCACTCCGAATAATGTTTATGGTGTTAAGTTTGATATTGAAGGAAACACAGCATCAGCAGTGCAGTTCTATGCCACAGATAGTGTACATCATTTCTTGCGAGGTGCTTTATACTTTAATATTGCGCCTCAGGTGGATTCACTATATCCGGTCATTCGATTTGTGGAGGCTGATATTGATCATCTGATAGAGACTTTAAAGTGGAAATAATATAGACATTATTTTTTCGCAAGGTTAATAGCAAGTATTAAGTTTTTCCATCGTCTGAATAAAATAATAGCAACGCTTTGCAGGAAGAATCCAAATTTATCCAAAGACTTATTGACAAAGAGCAAAAGGCTTTTAAGGAGCTTGTGAATAATTATGAAAAAAAAGTTTTTAATACCTGCCTTAGTTTCTTGAAGAATGACGAAGATGCCGAAGATACTACCCAAGAAGTTTTTATCGAAGTTTTCCGTTCTGTGAAAAACTTTGAACAGAAAGCTTCTCTTTCGACATGGATTTACAGAATCACGGTTACCAAATGTTTAGATTTCAAAAAGGCTTCCAACAGAAAAAAAAGATTTGCTATTATGGAATCTCTTTTTGGTGGTAATGACATTGAAAGGCGAGACTTTCCGGGCAATTTCAATCATCCTGGGGTTCTATTTGAAGATAAAGAAAAAGGAAAGATTTTATTTGCTGCAATAGAGAAATTAGGAGAGAATCAAAGGATAGCTTTTACGCTTCATAATCTTGATGATCTTTCCTATAAAGAGATTTCGGAGGTGATGGACATCAGCATATCTTCTGTGGAATCCCTGATCTTCAGGGCAAGAAAGAATTTACAGAAATTATTAGAAAATTATTATAGGGAAAATAAATAAAAATGCGCAAGTTTTATGAAATTTAATCTTCTAAAATAACGAATCATTATGGCAAAAGAGAATACTATTAAGGAGCAGATTGAGGAGACGATGAAAATCCTCCAACGCATAGAAAAAGCGGAGGCGAATCCTTTCCTTTACGAAAAAATATTAAACAGAATGCAACAAAGAAAAGGGTCTTTGCCAGGAAGGTATTTCATAGCAAAGAGAAGCCTTGCTATAATTGCTATTATGCTATTGATTAATGTTTTGAGTTTTGCTTATTTCATGAAAGATTCCGGCAGAAAAGAAATTAAAGGTAGTGCTGCCAGAGAATTAATCAATGAATATAATTTAGATGAATCATCAAGTAATCTATAATAGCCATGAACTACTTTAGGGAAAATAAAATAATTTCGTTTCTGATTCTTGTTTTGATCATCTTGAACCTCAGCACCCTTGCCTTTTGCTGGATATTATGGAGCAGGGTGGAGCGCAATCAGGATTTCAGGCAGGGAATGAGCGATAATCATCCTATGGAGAGGAATATTATCGAAGACCAATTGAAATTAAATGCTGAACAGAGAAAGGAGTTTTCGCAATTCAGGGAAAAGCATTTTGCTTCGAAAAGAATTATTAATGATAAAATTAATTCGATAAGGGATCAGCTTTTTGATATGATTAAATCTGATCATCCTGATTCGAATGCTTTGAATAATCTGGCTGCTAAGATAGGTGAAGCTGAAGCTCAAAAGCAATTGGAAATAGTAAGGCATTTTGAAGATTTGCGAAAAGTTTGTAACCCGGATCAAAAGGATAAATTTGATACCTGGATTAATGATGTTGTCAAGTTAATCTGTCCGCAAGGTCCTCCCCCACCTCATAATCATGACAGACCGCCTTTCCCTCCTTCGAATAATTTCGGTCCTCCTCCTCCTCGATAAAATTATCTGTAAAACTCGTATCTTCCTGTTAGTTACCCTTTATTAGCTATTAAAGAAGTCGCAGGAGACATAAATCATAAGAAAGTTTGAAATACGTTGAAGAAAGTTTGAAA
>JABDAW010000112.1 GCA_013288905.1 Bacteroidota bacterium
ACATTCATATCATGAGGTAGTAGCCCTTTCATATTTTATGAGAAACAAAACATCAACTCGCGGACCGTCGAAAAAGATTCCGCAAAAGCAAAATATTATCCCAAAGAAAACAGTAAACAAAACCTCATACGATGGACTTGTAGCATTGTTTTTGATAATCATTATTGGAATTATTATTTACTCTGATTCTTTTAATTGTTCATTTCATTTTGATGACACCCAAAGCATCGTTGAGAAAACAAATATTCATGATTTATCTCGCATTGTAAGCCTTTGGAAATCTGATCAGACGAGGTTCATCCCTTATCTCACATTTGCTCTTAATTATCATTTTGATAAACTCAATGTTTGGGGCTATCATCTTATTAATTTAATCATTCATTTAATAAATTCCTGTTTAGTCTGGTGGATTACTTTACTAATCTTTTCTTCTCCCCAATTAAGGGCTAAACCTATTTCCAAATATAAAAATTCCATCGCCTTAGTGACTGCTTTAATCTTCGTATCTCATCCACTGGCTACTGAATCTGTGACTTATATTACTCAAAGAATGGCTTCTTTGGCGGCATTGTTTTATTTCCTTTCCTGTGCGCTTTTCATGAAGGGGCGTCTTGATAATAAAAGAAGTAATTTGAAATACATGTTTTATGGTGGCTCCTTTGTTTTCGCGGTATTTGCCTTCTATTCCAAGGAGAATGCTTTGACGCTGCCTTTTGCTATTCTTCTTCTTGAAATATTCTTTTTCCAAACAAAAAGTATCTCCATAAATATTAAGAATTATAAAACCATTGTGACCTTTCTCGGATTACTTTGTTTTGTATTTCTAACCGTTTTAAAGTTTCATAATAGCATTTTCAAAACACTTTCACCGGACGTTTACAATGATTACAGAACGATTACACCGCTTACTTATTTATTAACCCAATTCAGTGTCATTGTAAAATACATTCAGCTATTAATTTTTCCTGTCAATCAGAATTTCGATTATGATTATCCACTTTCCACCGGTTTCTTCGAGATTAAAACACTTATCTGTTTTCTGCTTCTATCATCATTAATCGTTCTTGCAATCTATTTATTTAAGAAGAATCGAATCATCTCCTTTGGCATCCTTTGGTTCTTTCTTACGTTGGTTGTCGAATCGAGTATTGTGCCGATCAGCGATGTTATTATCGAGCATCGCACCTATTTACCTTCTTTCGGAATATTTCTGTTGCTAAGTTATTCCATTAATTATTTTCTCTGGGATAAAAATAAAAATATTGCTATTTCATTGATAGTTCTTATCATTGGAATCAATAGTTATTTGACCTATCAAAGGAATATTATATGGACTGATGAAATATCGCTCTATAGCGATGCGATGAAGAAATCTCCTAATAAAGCTCGACCTTATTGTGTGTTAGGTTCGATATATTATATAGATAATAAATTGGACGAAGCCATGATTCATTTGAATAAAGCCGCTGAACTTCAACCTCAAAATTACAATGCCTACTACATTCGCGGAAATGTTTATGGCGCAAAGAAAATGAACAAGGAAGCATTGGCGGATTATGATAAAAGCATTGAACGTAATCCCAATTTTTTCCGGGTATATAATAACAGGGGGAATATTTATAAGGATGAAAAGAGGTTTGATGAGGCATACAGCGATTATGACAAGGCTCTTAAATTAAACCCTGAATATAGTGATGCATACAATAATAAAGGCACCGTTTTAATTGAAAGACATCAGCTTCCGGAGGCTATTACGAACTTCCATAAAGCTATCGAATTGAAACCTGACTTTGCCATCGCCTACGTTAATCTTGCAGTTGCCGAATTGAATTCCGGTAATAAAGACCAAGCCTGTATTGATTTTAATAAGTCTTTGAATTTAGGTTTTGATCAGGCGAAGGATTTGATTAAACAGTATTGCAAATAAACTTTGCAAGGGTATTTTTCAAAAGAGTAAACGCCTTCCAAAAACTTTTTTCAAGCCTTTCAAAAGCAAATTGATTCCTTTAGAAGTTTTCTTGAAGCATCTTTTTTCGGAATTTATTCCTTTTCTTTCAAAGTTCACCCATAATGAAACAAAATGGGTGAAGACCCCTGAAATCTTTTCCAAGAATAAACGAAAAGTAATCAAGTTCTCAAAACATGCACCAAAAACGAAAGTAAGGTGAATCTTTACTAAAGCCGATAGCTGTGGTATATCGAATCGTTTCCAATAAATCAGAGGATTTATATTAAACCCAGATTAAGAATTAGAAAAACCAAAAGGTGGTAGTGGGTATAGGATATACTGCCTGGAAATTTATTAATATAGATACTACGAATGTTATTGGCTGCCATTGATGCCTTTAATGCAGCTATCGGAGTTGCGAAAACGCCAACTTGGAATGCAGTTAACACAGCCCTGAAAGCGGTTATGGGTACCTTCGCCGCAGCAATGGGTTTGAATCCGGCACATGCGGAGGAAATTTGTGTCAGCGGAGGATTTTATGTGAAGGGCGTGGCTATCAAACAGAAGAATGTCTTTGGTCTTTTCCAAGGTACTACTTCCGGAAGTTTTCACTGTACCGGTGATGTTTTAAATGTTGATTGCCTCCACGAATGGACGTTAAGTAGTAATGGTACAACATTCGTCATGCAGCGCGCTACTAAAAATGCTTATAAAGAATTTAGCGGTCTTCCACCAGAAAGATATTGGGTGACACATCAGTGTATCATGGACAATGGTAAAGATGGTACACCCCAAGTATTGTACCTTGATCTGATCTAAGGGAATCAAGGAATAAGGTATAAACGTATGGGGTATAGGGTATAAAGGTATAGAGTATAACTATATCCCTATTCCCTATACCTTTATACCCTATCCCTATGTACCTTATACCCAGCACACGGCAAAATATCTTGTTCTCTAAAGAGAATCCTATAGTGGCAAAGGAGAATAAGTCAGTGGCATAGGAGAATCGGTCAGTGGCATAAGAGAATCGGTTAGCGGCATAAGAGAATAGGTCAGTGGCATAAGCCACTATGGTTAGTGGCAAATGCCACTGGCTTAGTGGCAAAAGAGAATAAGGTGGTGGCAAAAGAGAAAAGGTTAGTGGCTTAAGAGAAAAGGAGATTCTCTAAAGGTAAAAGGTGATTAGCTTCTGCCGCCATGCTTTTTTCTTTAATAACTAAGGTTGGTGGGAGTGTGGAAAGGGGCGTGGGGAGAGGGGATTGGAGCAAAGGAGGGGGAAATTGGATTTGATGGGTTTAATTGTTGATTTTTTATTTCAATAGTTTTTTGTTTAATTTGGCGGCTTCAAATAATATTAATTAAAGATATAAAAATATGAAATCAAAAATTACCTTCATCGCAGCAATGCTGCTTCTTTCAATTGGGTCAATCGCTCAAACTGCTTATATTACGAATTATGGAAGTAATAGCGTTTCCGTTATTGATGTTAGCACAAATACTGTTACTAACACAATCCCAGTTGGTTCAGAGCCAATTGGAGTATGCGTAAGTATTGATTGTAGTAAAGTTTATGTAGCAAATTATGGTGCAAGTACTGTGAGTGCAATAAACGCCACTACAAATTCTGTAACCGCGACAATTCCAGTTGGTACTTTATCACATGGAATATGTATTACTCCAGATGGAAGTAAAGTATTTGTAGTTAACGGTGGCTCAAATACGGTAACTGTTATTAATGCAACAACAAATTCTGTTTCTGCTACTATAAATGTTGGTCTTTGGCCTAATGGAATTGCAATCAGTCCTGATGGAAGTAAAGTATATGTTGCAAATGGAGATGATAGTTCAATTAGTGTAATAAATGCCTTTAATAATGCAATAATAGATACAATTGCAGTTGGGTGGTATCCTGAAGGAGTAACCGTAAATCCGAATGGAAGTACATTGATTGTTACTAATAGAAATGCAAATACAGTAAGTGTTATAAATACAATAAATGATTCAGTTATAGCTACAGTATCAGTAGGTGATTGGCCATTTGGTGTTTCTTTTAGTCCCAATGGAAATAATATATACGTTGCAAATTATAATGCTAATACTGTAAGTGTAATTAATGCTAATACGAATACTGTTTCTGCTACGATTCCAGTTTATAGTGGACCAATTGGTATATCAGTAAGCCCAGATGGAAGTAAGATATATGTTGCTAATGAAGATATGAATATCGTTAGTGTAATTGATTCCGCTACAAATTTAGTGACCGATACAATATCAGTTGGTTTAAGTCCTCAGGCTTTTGGTAGTTTTATTTCTTATCCCATCACAACAGGACTTGCATTGCAAAGTATTGAATCGTCAAATATTTCAGTTTATCCCAATCCAGCTAATACAATTTTAAACATTCACCTTGCTACCTTTTTTCTTAACCAACAATTAATTATTACAGATATTTTAGGTAATGAAGTTTATTCAGAAACACTTTCTGGTATTGATAATTGCATCTCTATTTCATCATGTAGTGAAGGGATTTATTTCTATGAAATAAAAGGAGAACAGTCAATTGATAGAGGGAAATTTGTGAAGAGCAAATAGAAATTTTTCAATAAAGTTTAAAATAAATTTGTTAAATACATTTTTATTTACTAACTTTACACCGTGAAAGATGGATTGATTAGCGAAATCCAATAAAATAATAAATAGAAGAAAGAAATGAACAAAGAAGAAGTAGGTGAGTTGAAACCTGCAAATGGAACGGTGGTAAGGGTAAATGAGCCCGTAGAAAATGGTAGAATTAATTTGGAGTATGAAATTGAGGTAGAGGATGTTGGACAGGGATCTGATTTAGTAAAAGGAGAAGTTGTAAAATTTAATGGAACACTCCCTGTTATTACATTAAGAAGAAGTAAAGTGTACTTTATTAAAGGAAAGTTTGATACAATTGCAATTACTAAACTAGAACTTTAATTTATTTTGAAAGGTCTATAAAAAGGGGGAATTAGTTCCCCCTTTTTTATTTGACGATGAAACCGGACATGTAGGCTTTTTCAGCCTTCCTGTATGGTTGCACGTTTATTAATCATAATACCTTCTTAAATACAACATTAAAAAAAACTTGCTACCATACAGGAATGCTAAAGCCTACCAGTCCTGTTTCATTCTTTCATCGTTTTGTGATTGCATCCGCCCTCGCGGTGCAGCAACAAAAGGATGAATATTCTGATTCTCAATGTGTGAATTATGTAAGTTATTTATATAATTATGTAACACTCACCCTTTGAAACGGTTGTAATTTTGCATCCTGAAATTTAGGTATAAAAGTACAATATAAAATAGTAAAAGGATGAGAACAATAATTCACCAGCGTCCCGCGAAAGTGGCAGATAAAAACTCAAGCACCATGCTTAAAGATTTCTTTATTGAAGTGGGCTTGATAACGACGTTCGCAGGGCATTTCTTTAAGGAATTGTTTAAGCCTCCGTTTGAATTTAAAGAGACCTTTAAACAATGCTTTATGGTCGGGAATAAATCTCTCTTATTGGTAGGTCTTAGCGGCTTTATTATGGGCATAGTCTTAACGATTCAATCAAGACCAGGACTGGAACTGATGGGTGCCACCTCATGGCTTCCGGGCATGGATGCACAAGGGATAGTAAGAGAAATGGGACCTGCAATAACATGCTTGATTTGTGCCGGAAAAGTCGGTTCAGGA
This sequence comes from Bacteroidota bacterium, assembly GCA_013288905.1. Classification (GTDB taxonomy): domain Bacteria; phylum Bacteroidota; class Bacteroidia; order AKYH767-A; family JABDAW01; genus JABDAW01. The sequence continues at coordinate 5,661 of JABDAW010000112.1, forward strand.
ATCGGTGCAGAATTAGCATCCATGAGAGTTTCAGAACAGATAGATGCTATGGAAGTTTCAGGAACCAAGCCCTTCAAATACCTTGTCGTTACAAGGGTGGTAGCCACTACCTTAATGATTCCATTGCTGGTAATAGTATCTGATTTTATTTCATTGATAGGAGCCTTCTTTGCCTGCAATTTAAAGGATAGTGTCAGTATGCCATTGTTTATTTCAGAGGTATTCGCGAGTATCGGTTTCCTGGATTTATTCTCTGCAACTATCAAGACTGTTTTCTTTGGTTTTGCCATCGGATTGATAGGTTGCTATGAGGGATACAACTCCAGCAAAGGCACCGAAGGAGTAGGCAAGGCAGCTAACTCTGCTGTGGTGATAGGTTCCTTATTGGTCTTTATTTTAGATATGATAGCAGTGCAGATAACAAGCTTTTTTCAATAATATAATGGAAGATAAAATAGTGGTAGTGGAGATAGAAAACCTGAAGAAATCCTTTGGCAATAATCATGTATTAAAGGATATAAGTTTGCAGATATTCAAAGGAGAGAATCTTGTGGTATTAGGTCGCTCCGGTACAGGAAAATCAGTGCTGATAAAATGTTTGGTAAGATTGCTCCATTCTGACGAAGGGAAGATGATAGTCCTTGGTGAAAATGTGAATGAATTGAATGAAGATAAGCTGGATAAATTAAGAACAAAGATTGGATTTCTTTTTCAGAGCGGGGCATTGTATGATTCAATGACAGTAAGAGAGAACCTGGAGTTTCCACTTCGATTATTACCAAGAAAGGAAAGAGAACTATTATATTCAAGAGTACCTGAAGTGCTTGAGAACGTTGGGCTTTCGGAAGCTATAGATAAAATGCCTTCGGAGCTTTCTGGAGGAATGAGGAAGAGAATTGGATTGGCAAGGACACTTATTTTAAGACCTGAAATTATCCTTTATGATGAACCTACAACTGGTTTAGATCCTATTACAGCAAAGGAAATAAGTTACCTGATTATTAATGTACAAAAGAAATATAATACCACTTCAATAATCATCACACATGATATAGAATGCGCAAGAATAACTTCTAACAGAATGGTCATGTTGAAGGAAGGATTGCTGGTGGCTGAAGGGAAGTTTAGCGAATTATCTGTTTCAAAAGATAAGGAGGTGAGTTCGTTTTTCGCATAATAAAATATAAGATAGATTAACAATAAATAATATTAAAATGAAAACAGGAACAGGAAATAAGATCAAATTAGGAATCTTCGTAACGAGCGGAGTTTTGATCTTTATTGTCGCCATATATTTCTTAGGACAACGACAACAATTATTCAACAGCACCTTTAGAATATCATCTCTTTTTAAAGACGCAAACGGGCTTGCAGTGGGCAATAACGTGAGGTTCGACGGTATTAATGTAGGAACAGTTGATAAGATACAAATCACTTCAGACACTTCCGTGAAAGTAGAAATGGTGATTGATGAAAGCATCCGTAAATTTCTTAAAAAAGGTGTGAAAGCGATTGTTGGTTCTGAAGGATTGATGGGCAGCAAAGTGGTTAATATCAGCCCTGGAATGTCTGACGAAAAAGAAATTCAAAACAATGAAATCGTAGAAAGCGGAGCTTCCACAAATATTGATGAGATACTTCTGAACATGCAGTTGGCAAGCTATAACGCTGTTGATATAACTGACAATCTTGGTGCTATCATTACCAATATCAGGGCAGGAAAGGGCAGCGTCGGGAAGTTGTTTATGGATACAACTTTTGCAAATACTCTTGGACAAACAATGACTAATGTTGAAGAGGGAACAGAGGCTGCCAAGCACAGTTTCTTATTGAAAGGATATTTCAAAGACAAAGAAAAAGCGAAGGCAAAAGAATTAGCTAAGGAGAAGGAAGCGGCAAAGAAAAAGAAGGATAAGGGGAATTAAATTAGCTGAATCGTCAAGCCCTTTTTATCCAAACTTCGATATAAAATAGGACTGGTATTAAATCCATAATCAACTTGATCAGTTTTCAATATCCCGAATAATTCCAGCAAAATATGATTGGATTTATCGGTGAGCACATAATTCAAAGGTGCTTGTTTTTTTTATCAAACCATAATGCACCAGCTTCGTCAAATGTTTCTTAAAACCTGTTACTGACAAGTCGGCAAATCCTCGCAATTCTGCTCTAGTTACTTTGCCGTTATTATGCAAAAATAGTAATTCAAGTGCAACATTTTGATGCAAATCGCCCCTTACGGTGCGTGGCAATTGCACATTCAAGGCGACTACCAATTTAGCAATTCCATCCACATCCATACTTATTTTCGCAGGCAGTTTATGAGTATCTTCCAATTGTACATTTGTTGCATTCTCCTTTAATTTTGCAGCAGCCGAATTTTGTGCTTCAATGGCTTC
>JABDAW010000113.1 GCA_013288905.1 Bacteroidota bacterium
TTTTTCCATACCTTAAATTTTTAATGAAACAATTTTTAAACTGTACACATTTCAAAAGGCTGTATTCTATTAATATCAAGTATTCTATACGGGATGAAAGCATTAAAAAATGTTTCTCACCAATCATTTTTTCAATTGTTCCTAAGGGAACTTCTACAACCCAACCACAATCCGCTACGGATTTTTTAAGTACCAGTGGGCATCTCGGTCTCATAAGAAATGTGAACAAGGCAAAGGTAGTATTCCTACCGTTAGAAATCCTTTTTTACAGTTTTTAAAGTGTAGGGGTAATCCGCCCTTGCGGTGGTGCAATATAAGGATGATGAATACTATCGCCTTTTCTATCTTCATAATTGACGCTTGTATTAATATGAATATTTATGTTTAATTTTGCGGGATGAAAAGAATAATTGGTCTTCTATTGATAGGCTCTGTTTTGAATTGTTCGGCACAGATTAATAATGCCCAACAACAGTTTCAGCAACAGCAGCAATCTGAAAATCAGATGAGGAATATTTTGCTGGAAGTAGGCGGTGGCTTGATAATTCTTACCTCCGTGGTGATGTTGATCGCCTATTCGAAAGCGCACAGACAAGCTATCGCTGAGGACGCGAAATTTCAGGGGTGCATTGGCAAAACAAAAAGTGAGATATACGCTATCTATGGACCTCCCGACAGTATCGTGGATGATGCGCAGGGACTGGGCGGAACGATATTGGAATATACTACTACCGCGACTCAAACCGATAGTAATAACGGCGTTTATACGACTACCAACAGAAGGATGTTTTATCTGAATAAGGATAATATTGTGACAGCCGTCAAGAAGGACAGCCGCTAAGAAAGCATCATAATTAATGATGACAGCAACCCTGCTGATGTATCATAAAGCCGCGATAGATAAGGAACATGGCTACCATCACAGCTATGTAGGGCGTGGCTTTTCGAATGTTGTTGCGGAATTTTATGCCGATGAAATTTCCAAATAAGGATACGGAAAGCATCGCCGGTATGGTGCCTAATCCAAAAAGAAACATGTAAGTCGAACTCATTAAATAACTGCCGGTAGCGATGGCTCCAGCTAACGCAATATAGACGAAACCGCACGGTAGCAAGCCATTCACGATGCCTATGAATAATAAAGTGAGGCGCGAACGAAGCCCGAAAAGCTTCTTGAATAACCCTTTTATTTTTGATGTATAATTTAATACCCAGGAATTAAATACTGAAGGATGATGTTGGTTTCCTATGGTGAATATGGCGACGGATAGGAGAATTAACGTGCCTGCTCCGATGGATAGGTACTTCTGGAAACCCGCCATAGCAAAGGAATGCCCTATCAACCCAACTATCAATCCTAAGATGCTGTAGGTTATTATCCTTCCGAGATTGTAGATTAATTTACTGAAGACGATGTGCCATTTATTGGAAGAATTATTGGGTAATGAAAGTGCTATCGGACCGCACATGCCCACACAATGAAAGCTCCCGAAGAAGCCTAATAGCAAGGCAGACAGGTATATCATTTGCTTATGAAGACGCTCTCCTCATGATAATATGGCGTGGTATTCCCCATCCAATTAATGATCACATTCCATTGTCCTTTCTTCATCGTACAGGTAGGAATGAACTGCTTTCCAACGTCATTTGCTTTGACTGGAATCTTATAGTCCAATGTCTGATCGTCTGGTCTATAAAAGGTAATCTCACCGGAGATTTTATCCTTATTAATATCCTCGGGGAATGATATTTCTATGTCAGCATTCGCCTTGTTATAATGGAGTTCAACGTCTTTAGCGAGGTTGATGGCATTTTGCATTTTGTTGTATTGCTTGCCGTAGTTTAATTCGTTCTCATAGTACTTTTCGCTAACAAGATCTTCGTTCTGTTTCATTGCCTTTACAGACAAGACCAATATCCCTGCAACGAAGGTTACATAAAGGATCAGGATGCGATATCCCCAGTTAATTTTTATCATTTGTTTTGTTATTCGCGTTAATATTTGGACCTAAGAAAGACGTCTTTATATGACTCATGAATTTACCATTTGAGTAGAGATCAATCTTCAATGGAGTCTTGGTATATTTAATCTCTGATTGCGGAAGGATAATGAAGAATTCGCCCTCCGCAAGACTGTCCTGATTGACGTTAATACTCTCCTTCCCAACCCATTTAATCTCACCTTCTTTAGGCTCCATTAATCTCAATTGAACAGGCAGGTTCTTGAAGGTTTTATTGATGATTTGATAGGTATATAGATTGCTGACTTTATTATCCGGCAAGGTTTGATACATCATCCCTGAAGTCCTTAAAACAGTGGCTTCCACATCGCTTCTTATGGCTAATAAAGTGGTAAATATACCAAACAATATCACCAATACAACGGTATATGCAATGATCCTTGCTGTGAATCGGAATTTAGTCTTATTGACAATGTTATATTCGCTGGCATATTTAATCAGTCCTTTAGGCATATCCAATCGTTCCATCATGTTATTGCAAGCATCAATACATGATGTGCAATTGATACATTCCAACTGCGAACCATTGCGAATATCAATACCTGCGCGAATCCTGATGTTAATAATCATCGTCGTGTTGCAGCAGCAAGAAAAATGCTGCTATCACACTACGATTAGAATAAAAAAAGCGGTATGTTCTATACCGCTTTTTAAAAAATGTTGCTTTGTAATGTTATACTATCTTATCTTCACTAATTTTTGTGTGTCCTGCGTATCTCCAATTATGATTTTAATAAGATAAATTCCTATTGAAAGATTATCTAAATGCAATTGGTCAGTATGCTCACCAGCACTACTATTTTCATTCATATAAAAGACCTCTCTGCCTGTAATATCAAGGACTTTGAATGTAACTGGTGAATCTTGCTTTAAGGAATAAACTATGTTTAATAAATTATCATTAAGAGGATTTGGGTATATTTTTAAATCGAAAACATTTTGGTTTATGGTTGGAATAGTTGTCCATCCGGGAACGCAACTACCAGAAGGATGTAGAGGCAAATTATCACCACTACATGTTCCAGCATAATTATTAAATAATGCACTTTTTGTATCAACATCTATACCTCCTGCTGCATCCCAAAATCTAATTCCTCTCCTAAACCATTCCTGATAATAACCTGGGCTTCGTGTACAATACATTAAATCTGCAGGATCAGTAATATGTCCTAAACCACTGGCATGACCAAACTCGTGATGGAATATTTCGGCTAAATCTATTCCATTTGGTGGTACAGTATCACTAACCACATTATATAAAGTATCGAAAAACCAAAAATATTGTGTATTAATTATATTAGGATTTCGTAAAATTGCAATGTCAATGTCATTTACAACAGCATATTTTATTGTAGGATCAATAGAGTTCTGACAAAAAATACCATGTGGAGATGTTTCTGCTGTTTTTGTTGTTGGACCAAAAGAATTTACCATATAAATTATTGAAATTCCATCTGCGGAATCACGATTATAATTTGCAGGTAATGTAATAGTGTCACCAATAACAAAATTTACTCGGGTTTCACATACCCAATCTGCTAAAGCTTTTTTAATCATAGGAACAAGCATTGGGTTTGGATAATTGGTAATACTTGTATCTAATCGAAAAGTGATATTACTTGCTACACTTCCCTTTCCCAAATCATATCTTAATTTTGTATAAGGAGTAGGAAAAGAAGAATTTTGAATTGCATAACGAAAATAAACTCCACCTGTTTGAACACCTTCACTATAAGCTGTTCCTACTGATGTTTGAACCTCAAATACGCCTCCGCCTGGAGTATGTGATGAAGGTGAATTTACAAAACCTGGAACTGTCAAGGTTATCATGGTATCTGACCATGATTGAATATCATAAGCATCCAAAGGATAAAAAGCAAATGGGAAAAGGGTATCAGCATTTCTAAAATATACATTACTTGTTCCTTGTACAGGTCCAAAATTTAATCCTTTAATTACCATATTTGATATGTTCATTGAATTATTTTGATAATAGGCACCTGCATAGATTGTATCTGGAAAGCTTGTTATTACTGGTAACGGAGGACACAACAAATATTCAAGAGGTGCAGCCGGTGAATAATCTGTAGAGAAAAACGTGTGTGCATCTCCCATAGCATCATCAAAATTTTCTGTATAAAAATTATCTAAAGCTGTAGAACCAACATCAGTAAAACCAAGTGTAACAGTATCTGTACAATCGGCAACAGGAATATTAAAAGTGAAAATAGTTGTTGCTGCTGTTGGAATTTCATTTCTTGTCCATGCACTCGAATCGGGATTTGAACCATAATTTAATGAAAAAACTTGAGCACTAATATTTCCAGTTGTCCATTCAGCAGTTGAATCATAAAATAGAGGATTCAAATTTGGAAATAAACTAAATGCGATATTTGTTCCTAATGCAGGTGAATAGGCAAAATCCATTAAAATATTATCAAGAAAATATCCAGGGTCACTTGCATTTATTAGAATATCAAAACTAAGAGTGAAAAAAGGAGAGGAACCAGTTATGATTGGGTTTGCAATTTGCAAATAAAGAGCCACATCTTCTATGTGTTTACTATGCCCTGTCTTGTTGTTTGCTGTTGATGATTTTATATGAATATTGTTTAAAATACTGCTCGTATCAATCTTAATAATTGGCTTAATAAAATTTAGTTTGTTTTCAATTGGACTTTTTTTTTGAAGCAGGCTATCAGGAATTGTAATATTTAGGTATTGTTTCATAACCTTATAAAAATCTTCTTTGTTTCGATATGTGTTTCCAAAAGCACTAAATGCAAAATAATGTGGAATGGTAATATCTTTTAAATCAAAAATCTCATACATACCAAACCCTACTCCATAATTTTCTTGCAGGACGAGGGGTTCATTATCATTAGCCATTTTATGGGATGTTGTATTATAAACATTACAAAAATAAACACCATTGTCTACAGGAGCTTGATATTCAGAAGGTTTAAAATTAGGAACATTTGGAATGCTATCATTTGGAGGCATTGGAATTGGAGATACTTCATCAATAATTTGGACAGTACCCAATTTTAATTTTCCATCAGTATTTTTAAAGATATTTGTAACTTTAATAAGTCTTGAATACCTTACTTTAGAACCCTTACCTGTTTGAAATGGTTCTCCTTTTATTAATGTTCCTTGAAATATATAAGGTGATTCTTGAAATATCTTATCACGTTGATATTTCAATGCAGCAGAATCCATTTCAAGTTGTTGAGCAAAGCCTACAACGCCGCATATCAGCAGGGTTAAGGTCAGAATTATTAGTTTTGTTTTTTTCATTTTTTCTAATTTTAATTATTTAATATTTTTGGTTTTTAATTTCTTGCTGGAAACACAGAGGCGGGGTTAATCGCCACTATTAAGGAGGTTCCTGCAAGGAAACCCGTACGCAAATTGACAATGCCCCGCCTTTCGCGGACATTCAAATTTCAACTTGCGTCTTTTTATACTTTAATATTTTAAATCTTGCAGGATTTCCTTAATAGTAGTTTAAACGCCTTTATGTGTACTTTTTTCTTAATTCATTATTTTCTTAATTAAACTTTATAAATATGTTCAAAGAACTTATCCCTTCACCCTAAACACCTTCACCTTCACAGCCATCCCACCACTATTAGTAAGAATAATACAATCCCCCACCCCAGGCACATCATTTTTCTTAATCTCAAGCATCTCATCATATACTAATTGAATCCCCATCCCACAAGCCCCCGTCTTACTATTCATCCGACAAACAAAAACCTCCCCACCCTCTGTCAGCAAAGTAATCTGCATCAAATCCCTCGCCACAGGATGCTCCAACCAACAAATACTCGTATTTTGAGCAATATTCCTATTTACAGGTTTAGGAGCCTGTGTAGGAGAAACCGTACTCAACAAAGCCTTAGCAGTAGCCTTTCCCATCAAAGTCTTATTCTTATTCTTTGCAGCATAAGCCTGAATGGAGGCAATCACTTGCGCACAAGTCTTCAGCAAAGCCTTCACAATAATCTGATTCGACACACTCAATGCACTAATCGAACTCTTCAAAGTAATCTTAGTAGTATTAATCCCCCAAGCCAAATTATGTTGTGTAGTAATAGAAGTAATATCCGTCCCCAAAAACCCCGCAGCAATCAAAGCAGCAGTATTCCCACCCGCTCCAATTCGTAACATAGTAGCATTATAAGCCAAATGAAACGCCCCAATATCATGAGTAGTAATACTATCCCTGAAAGCCCCCAAACCAAAAGAAGCGACACTATCAGTAATACTTCCAGCCGTCCTGCATACCTTAATTTTAAACTCCAAATCAGTCAAGATACTTTGTTCACTATCCATATAACCATTCCTCAATTTAGTATCACCCGCGTTCAATTTAATCAAAGTCTCCGTCCCCGCCATTGCAGCAACAGTCGTAATTTGAGGTACAAAAACAGTAGCCTCCCAAGGGTCTGCAATCACCGTATTATATAGCTTCACAGCAACACCATTAGCATCAAGCAACGCCTTCGTAGCATAAGCAAAATTCACAACATCTTCCAACTTCATCATAGCCTTTTTATTATAAGACTGCAAAATTAGGCAATTAAAAGTTATAAAACAAATAAACCATCAAAATAAAAAATAAACTTATGAACAATTCAAAAATATTGCCTCCACCATTGCCCCCTATTTTTTTTGATTTAAGCGCAATTATACCTTCAAATGTTAAAGAAAACCGATGGCGGTGGGTTTGTGGAAGTCCTCAATGACATTGTGGACGATGGCAATGACATTGTGGAAGTACGCATTAGGATTGTGGAAGTAAGCACTAACATTGTGGAGTTTGGCAATGACATTGTGGAAGTAGGCATTGACATTGTGGAAGTAGGCAATGACATTGTGGAGTTTGGCAATGCCTTTGTATAGCCTCAAAATAGTACCAAACATATTGATGGCAAAGATGACCCATACTAAGGCAATCATGATGTCAATAGGCCATTCCAACTCGGCATATTCCTTACCTGAAGTGATACCAAAAGGAAGAGTCAGCGCGGCGCACACGATGATTAGCTGCCATCCCCAGAAGTGAATCTTGCTTAATAAATCGCTGAACATCCTTGCCTTGCAAAGTCGCTGGAGGGAATAATAAATCCCCATAAACATTCCATTACCGACGAAGGCAAAGATCACGGCATTCGTATGTAATGGTCGCAGCCTCCCGAATGCGAGATGTTTGTCCACATTAAAGGAAGAACTGGTCAGCTCAAGGGCGACTATCAGCCCCACAAGCATACCTACGATGCCCCATACGACGGTGGCTATCATAAAGTTTTTTACGATTTTATTATCGTAACTGAATTTTTCTACACTCATAAATTATCTTTTAAATCTGGTTTGTTTAATGTTTTTGTATTCACTTTTTGTTCAATATCATTATCGAATAACATCCTTATTGCGGGCGTGTAATCATCTTCATATTGCCCCGACCTCACCGACCAAAGGAATGCTCCCAAGAACCCCAGTGCTACCGTTATACTCACTGCTATCAACACAAATAATACACTCATTTTTGATTTATTTAATGCTGCAAAATTAGGTCGCAACAACCTCCTATTATATGACCTTACTCATCTATTAAAGATGATTTTTATCATGTATTTTTGGAATAGGTTTATTCATTCCCTCACGTTCGGATTGCACCCCAAAAAGGGGAATGCAATCATTCCGCACGTTCGGGAAAAGAAAAATTGCATAGATAAACTTTAATAAAGTTTTTTAACTTTAGTAAAGTTCTTCTTCATAGATTTAATCTAAATCCATCTTGAATGTGATTTTAATTCATGAGCTATTTACATGGATTAAAATCATATCAGGGTAATTTTTGCTGTTCACAGCAAAATATGCTCTGTTCTCAAGCACACATGCTCTGTTCTCAAGCACACATGCTCTGTTCTCAAGACGGCATCGTCTGATCTCAAGACGGCATGATATGTTCTAAG
>JABDAW010000114.1:0-512 GCA_013288905.1 Bacteroidota bacterium
GGGCGTGTTAGTGGGACTTGAAACAGTCATTGTTCCATAATTGGGGACTACATTGGTTGAAAGGGTGCCATTCACCCAAGTCCATTTGTTGGTTGCCACATCGTAATTCCATAAGTCTCCATATTCAGAAGGTCCAGAAAGAGGACTGCCTCCTCCATACAATAAAAGTTGAGGGTTGGACTGACAACCTCTTATCCAGCAAGCTCTGTTTTCTTCGCGTGAAGCAGGAACATAATTAGTACCCGCAACACACATTGCTCCCGAAGATCCACCGTCTGCCGGATTGTTAGTACCACTCATCCAGGTCCACATATTTGAGGCAATATTGTACTTCCAGAGATCATTATAGGAATTTACATCATCATTACCTCCAAAGAACCAAAAGTCATCATTGGGATCTTTCCATTTACAGTAAACACGTCTTGCACTGGGGATATTTGCAACATTGGCGGGTTTGGATCTGGTTTCTGGGGAGGAGATTTATGGAGGTTTGTTGTTGATACTACCTGTCC
>JABDAW010000114.1:522-3168 GCA_013288905.1 Bacteroidota bacterium
ATGAACCCAATAATTACCAGTAGTAGTTACAGTAATGGTTTGAGTAGTTTTACCTGCCCATTCTCTCTTTACGGTTACTCCGGGGGATACAGGATGTGTTCCCTACAATGTTACTTTCACCAATAACAGTACCAATGCAACTTCCTACTCTTGGTCTTTTGGAGATGGAAATACCAGCACCGGAATGAGTCCTGCTCATACATACACCACAGCAGGCATTGATACGGTAACTCTTATTGCATATACCACTGGTCCATGTGTTTCCAATGATACTTCAAAACAAATAATAGTTGTCTTTGCACCGCCTACTGTTGATCTTGGTCCGGATACTTCTTTATGTTCTGGATTGAATAAAACATTGAATGCCGGTAATCAGGGAGCTACCTATCTGTGGTCAACAGGTGAAACTACTCAAACCATTACTGTAACTACTACTGGTAATTATTGGGTTCATGTTACTGCTGCTCCTTGCGGCATTGCTGCCGATACTGTTTTGATTACTTTTATTGCATCTCCGGCTGTGAATCTTGGTCCTGACACTTCCCTTTGCATTGGGCTTCCGATAACTCTTGATGCTGGAAATCCAGGTTTGACCTTTCTATGGTCTAATGGTGCTGTTACAGAAACTATCAGCCCGACTACATCGAATAACTATTCTGTAACGGTTACGAATGCTAATAACTGCTCCAATTCAGATACTATTGATGTTACTTTTATTCAATATCCTGTCGTTAATATTGGAAACGACACTTCCTTCTGCATTGGCGACAGTCTGACCATTAGTGCAGGAAACCCAGGACTGACCTATCTATGGTCAACGGGTGCTGTTACAGAAACAATCACCGTTAATTCCGCAGGGACTTATTCCGTAACTGTTACATCATTAGTCGCTGAATGTACCGCCACTAATTCCATAATCATCGGCATTAATCCTTTGCCAGTAGTCAATTTAGGCAATGATACCACTGCCTGTGATGGTCAGACTATCACTATTAATGCTGGCAATCCTGGTTCTTCCTTTCATTGGTCTCCTTTTGGAAATACCCAGACCATTAATCCTACTTTCACAGGAAATTATTCCGTAACTGTTACTGATGTCAATGGCTGCAAGAACTCTGATACTATTCTTGTAACCTTTATCCCCTACCCTAATCTTAATTTAGGTCCCGACAGAATTCTTTGCAGCAATGATGTTTTGTTGCTTTATGGTGGTGCTCCGGCGACTTCTTTTCTGTGGCAGGATGGTTCTACAAATTCATCATTTCTCGTTACCGGAGCAGGCACTTATTGGGTAACTTCCGAAAATCAATTCTGTAGCATTTCAGATACCTTGACCATTACTACTGTGATTGCTCCGACGGTGAATCTTGGTCCTGATATCAGAATTTGTTATGGTCAGGACACTGCATTGGATGCACAAAATACCGGGCTTACTTATTTGTGGAATACAGGTGCCACCACTCAAAATATTCGTGTCTATACCTCCGGCGATTATTGGGTAAAGGTTTCGCGGGAAGGATGCTTCGGTATTGATACCGTGAATGTCAATATTGACAAGCAATTAATCCTTAATCTTGGTGTAGATACCTTCATCTGCCCTGGCGATACCATGTCCATTACTCCCGGAAATGAATTCATAAAATACTCCTGGCTTCCGGGTCAGGAAGTGTCTTCGAAGATTATCATCAATCAGCCGGGCACCTATATCGTAACTGTTACGGATTCTAATAATTGTGTTGCATCCGGGTCTCGGTTGGTGAGTGATTTTTGTGCATCGGAATTATACGTTCCTAATTCTTTCACACCTAATGGCAATGGAATAAATGATGTTTTTCTGGCTTATGGCGAACGGATAATTACCTTCCACATGTATGTCTTTGACCGTTGGGGAGAACTGATTTTTGAGTCCACAGACATTAGCCAGGGCTGGAATGGTTATTATATGGGAAACCTATGCCAGCAGGGCGTTTATGTATATAAGATTGATTACAGATTGTATGATTATACCGAGCTTAAAGCTCATACAATATATGGTAATGTAAATCTTATTCGCTGATAAAATCCGAGAAGGCGCTGTCGAGCCATTTTCCGATTGCAGGTTGATTTCCTTTTAATTTATTGAATTTATTTTCGGTGTCCGATTTTTGGAAGATGTCTATTCCCGACAGTCTTCATCATCGTCTTGTTGCACCGCCGCAAAAGCGGACGGTATCACAAGACAATGAAAGAAAAATCTTTCATCCTAAGATTTGTTGGTCATGGGTTAAACCTGTGGATTCTAATTTTTTTTAACCTTAGTAGAAAATAAAATCACGAGAGAATTCAAAACCTTATTACCTCATTTTATTCTATACAATAAGGTAATAAGGTTTAATTCATCTTTCTTTAGTTTTCTACTAAGGTTAAAAACAAATCAACAGGTTTAACCCATGACCGATTTGTTTTCCTAATCAATTATTCTGAATTAAATTTTTATATATTTGCCATGTCGAAAACAATATAGTTTTTGACCTTTCCTCCTGCGGTAATTGTGAAGCTGGTAAGCGTGAATAGGAATCCCCACTTTTAATGCTTACGAAATTTAATAATTCCCAATAATAATAATTTAAAATTTTAAAAAATGAAAAAAGTAATCACAGTTTTAAT
>JABDAW010000114.1:3178-7709 GCA_013288905.1 Bacteroidota bacterium
CATCCTGTATCCCCCGGAGTAACCGTAAAGAGAGAATGGGCAGGTAAAAGTGACGAAGGTAGTAACAGCAGCGAAGCTTAAGGAACTTGAATTCCGCTTTCCGAACACATGGAGGGGCAGGTCTGAGGCTGCTAAATTGAGACGTACGCCCGGGTATGAATTCTCCACCATCATCCTCGATTTCGGTCGTGGCACAGGGGTAAAAATTGAGCATGGATCGCCTGTAGTTTTGATGGGTGTTATTGATCCTAACGTAGCAATTATCCTGGTGCCAAATCTCTCGGATGACTTTCATGATTGCATTGATGAGGTGGAAGCAATGATTGTAAAATGGACCGATGACGATGACTATGTAACCGTTCCGCCACTGCAAATTACTGGAGTTACCACCGCGAAGGATGCCTACAAAGCTTCTAAAGGTGCTGCTCGCAAAGGCAAAAGGAGTAAGATGATGACAGCAATCAACGGGGTCATGGTTTTATACCAAAACGCATGTAATTTGGACAGGGACAACTGTTTTGAAATAGCGGCATCGGGGAATTTTCATATTCGCGGCAAAGGGGGTGATACCAAACAAATCTGGCATTTGGAGCAGAGCGCAATAGCAGGCGAAATTTTGCTATTCGGTGTAGTGGTAGATGACCGCGCCAGAACGTATAACTGGTGGTACTCGCTGGATGGACTGGCATGGGTGCAGATGACAGGAACCTATTATGCGCATACCAAAAAGAGCGGCTTAATACCAGGTACAAATGTCTGGTTCAAATATCAATTAAGCCTTAACGATGTGCTTCAAGGCATGAGCACAGAGCTTAAAATTCAGGTGCCTGCTTAATACTTTTAGGCATAAAAAACTAACCCTCTGATTGTGAAATCAGAGGTTTTTTTTATATAAAAAAGCCATTTTAACCCGCAAAGTCATAAAGTGGCAGGACATCGAAGTGAAGTGGCAGGACATCGAGATGAAGTGGTATGGACATCGAGACGTAGTGGCAGGACATCGAGGTGAAGTGGCAGGACATCGAGACGTAGTGTCAGGACATCAAGTTGAAGTGTCAGGACATCGAGTTGAAGTGGCAGGACATCGAGACGTAGTGTCAGGACATCGAGATGAAGTGGCAGGACATCGAGGTGAAGTGGCAGGACATCGAGTTGAAGTGGCAGGACATCGAGACGTAGTGGCAGGACATCGAGGTGAAGTGTCAGGACATCGAGATGAAGTGGCAGGACATCGAGATGTACTGGCAGAAGATGTCTCCGGAGGTTTTATTCCCCGTTATAAAACCCGATTTTCAGGGGTGGAAAGGAAGATTTTCTCATTATAAAATAAAGACCATTCCATACAAAATCCGCCTAAATATCGCATAAGTCATTATCTATCACGACAATTCAGAGTTGCTATTTTGGAAGGTATTTTGGTTTGGAGGGAAGGACGGGGATTTGTAATTTTGCATTCTGAAATCATTAAAGACAGGTTTAAACAATTTTAAAATATTAGAAAATGAAAACAATTTACTTAACAGTAGTAATCCTGATATGCTTTTCAGGTGCAATAATGAAAGCACAAACTCCTAATTGGGCTTGGGCAAAATGCGCGATTGATCCTTCTACAGATCAAGCAAATTCTGTTACAACAGATGTATTTGGGAATGTATATATAACTGGAAATTTTGGAGGCAATATTATTTTTGGATCAACTACATTATCTTGTTCTTCATACACTGATATATTTCTTGTCAAATATGATGCAAACGGTAACGTGATTTGGGCAAAAAGCGCAGGTGGGGCAAGTAATGATGTAGCAACAAGTGTTACAACAGATATTTCTGGAAATATTTATATTACGGGTTCATTTAATAGTCTAACTATCTCTTTTGGAAATACGACTTTGACAAATACTAATGGTTTTTCTGATATTTTTATTGCCAAATACGATTCAAGTGGCAATGTTATTTGGGCTAAAAGTGCTGGTGGCAGTGCGGCAGATATAGCCAATTGTATTACTACTGATATTTTAAATAATGTATATATTGCTGGAGTATTCAAGAGTGATACTATCACATTTGGAACTACATTTTTATTAAATACAACTGCTGATACTAATGATATATTCTTTGCCAAATACGATTCAAGTGGTAATCTTCTTTGGGCAAAAAGTGCAGGAGGAACAAATAATGATTATGTTACATCTATTGCAACAGATGCATTCGGCAATACATATATGATAGGAAATTTTCTTAGTCCCACTATCACATTTGAATCTTATACAATAACAAATGCCGGGAGTTCAAATATTTTCCTTACTAAATATGATTCCGCAGGTAATGTTGTTTGGGTAAAAAGTGGAGTTGGAACAACTTCAGGTTTGTCAAATTCTGTTACTATTAATGCTAATCAAAATATTTATGTTGCAGGACAATTTGGTGGTTCCATCACTTTTGGCTCAACAACATTAATAAGTGCAGGTTTAGAAGATATATTCCTGACTAAATACGACACAAGCGGAAATGTAGTTTGGGCTAAAGGGTTTGGAAGTCCTGCATGGGAAGCTGCCAATTCAGTTATTACAGATGGAGCAGGAAATATTTATTTAGCTGGGGCATTTGATTCAACAATTACTTTTGGTACAACAACCTTAGCAGTTGATAGTATCGGCAAAAATATTTTTCTTGTTAAATTAGACAATTCAGGTAATGTTCTTTGGGCAAAAAGTGCAGGTGGTAATTTTGCTTTAGGTTGCGATGATAGACCAACATCAGTTATTTCAGATTCTTTAGGCAATGTTTTTGTAACTGGATATTTCACAGGAGCCACAATTAATTTTGGTTCAATAGTATTGCCTAATGATAATAGTACATTTCAAAATTTATTCCTTGCAAAAATAGATGGAACAACTGGAATTAATGAAATATCTCAATTCAATAATTCCATTCTCCTCTCCCCCAATCCCTTCACCACCACTTCTACCCTCACCCTTCAAGGCACCTATCATAACCCGTCCTTATTCATCTACAACCTTCTTGGTCAGGTCGTAGGGACGTTGCATGCAACGGCTCTACCTAATCAACAAATCACAATCCGACGAAACAACCTCCCCGCAGGCATGTATTTCTATAAACTCATTGATGAGAATAAAGAGGTCTTGGGAGTAGGGAAGTTTATTATAAATGATTTTTGATGGAGCAATCCAATTTGGATTTATTGGGAAGAATAAATTGTATTATTTCTCCTGTGTATCCTCATGTTTCTTAGGCTCCGGCTTATGAATCTGAAACCATTCTTTCCAGTTATCAAATTCTTTTCGATATACCAATCCCACGCCTTGGGTATAGATGGAACCTTCACTGACGAGCATGTTGCTATTGGTTTTGTTGAATACCTTGAGTTGAAGTTTGCCATCTTTGGTAATCCAATAATTAAGGTTGAAATCACCGACAATATTGCTGGTGTTAGCGTTGCTCGCATAGCCAAAGTTGCCGTCAACACTAAGGCGGTCGTTAAACAGCTGAGTCGAAATCAGAAGGTCGGTTTCCTGTTTGGTAAGAGCACTTGCGGGCTGATAATGGACTCCGAGATTTACGTTTTTGATCAATTGACTCGTGAGGTTAGACATCTGGCTGGACAGCAATTGGCTAAGGTTGGATGCCGCGCTGTTGCCCACATCTATGCCTTGACCAATGACGCTGTTGGCGGGCAGGAAATTCCCCAATGTCAGGAGCGCAAAAACCTGTTTGTTGACCTCGGCTTCGTTGTTGAGAGCCTTTTCTTCTTCTGTGATCAGCGCATCATCCGTGAGGTCTGGAAATAATATCTCGAATGTGATAATCGGAGCATTTAATTTCCCTTTCATTTTGAGTAAAACATTGACCAAACGGGTCTGCTTTAAGCCTAATGAATCTGAGGAAGCGACGCCTTGGGTGCCCACCAGATCGCCGATTTTAGCCTGAACGGAGTAGATGGCATTAATATCCATTTCGGCTTCGAGCGGGCGACCATTCCAGGAGATGGTGCCACCTCTCTGCAATGTCAATGGTTTGTTTGTAATATTTTGGAAAGTGAAAAGGTAGTTTCCTTTTTCGATGGTATAGCCCCCATACATATTGAAAGTGCCGTTGGTATTGATGTCCATCTTTAGGTTCCCATTTCCATTGCCTTTGATTTTATCGCCCACCGTCTCATCGAAAATGATTTGTAATTCGGCATCCGGCGTCACTTCCAGGTCGAAGTTCATCTGCAGACCGCCAAAGTTGGCTTCAAACTTTTTCTGTGCCTGAACGATGGATGAATTCTTGCCTATGTAGGTAATGAAATCACTCTCCCCGACATCAGTAGCATTCTTCATGGGAATACTTATCTGAGTGCCTCTTTCAGACTTTACAGCAACCTTGAGAACCAGGTTTTCTACAGGTCCATTGAGAGCCACAGTGCCCGTAGCATAAGCAGTTCCATAGAATAAATCATTCAACTTCTCTGTAGTATTCAGCATCTGGAATTTTTTCAGATTCAAGGAAAGATTAAGACCCCAGTTTTT
>JABDAW010000115.1 GCA_013288905.1 Bacteroidota bacterium
TTTTTGTAATCATAAATAATCAAAAAATGGTGTTAAGCCATTCTCATTATTAAAGAATAATTCCTCTTCGCAATCCTTATTTGCCGATGGGATGCATCATCCTGACGCTGGGATGAACCATCCTGACGCTGGGATAAACCATCCCGACTCTGGTATGGGTCATCCCGACTCTGGTATGGGTCATCCTGACGCTGGGATGAGCCATCCTGACGCTGGGATGAGCCATCCTGACGCTGGTATGGGTCATCCTGACGCTGGGATGAGCCATCCTGACGCTGGGATGAGCCATCCCAGCCATGAGGAAGTAGGTAATAGTGTTGATAATGAACGCTATTTGCTTCGGACAAATAAAAATGGCTGTTTTTGGACCCAAAACTCTGGATTCCCCGCTGAGAACTTGTTTTATTAACTATTGGATAGGTAATTCTTTAATGATGCTCTGTTGCTGAAAACCCTTTTTACATTAGAAAAGAAACATTCCCGAATTCCTTGCTCTGTGGAATTAACCAAAAAGTCTATTTAATAATTTGCAAAAGGAATTTTCAAAAAGAAAAAAGAATTCCATGCATGTTCCAAGACTTTTAATTATTAATCTTGATGGCTTCCTTTTTGCAGGAAGCTATAATAAATAAAGTTTTTATTAGTTAAATGGCATTTGAATAGAATTATGTAAATCTTTTCCAAAATTATGTAACTCTCATAAATTAATTAAATGATAATTTTGCGGCATGAAAGTAGATAACAAATCCATAGTAAGATAAATCAGATGAAGACCATTATATCAATAGTCATGATTTCCTTTACCCTGCAAGGGAATGTGTGGCTGACAGATCTCAATAAGGCTAAACAGGAAGCCACTGCCAATAACAAATTTATCCTTCTTAATTTCTCAGGCTCTGACTGGTGCGGACCCTGCATGAGGACTAAGAAAGAGGTTTTTGAAACTGAAGAATTTATTAAATATGCTTCGGAACATTTGATTTTGGTTAATGCTGATTTCCCAAGGCTCAAGAAGAATAAGCTGGATGATGCACTCACAAAATCCAATGAAGCCCTTGCAGATATTTATAATAAAGAAGGAGAATTTCCTTTAACGATTTTAATGGATGCCAATGGGAAAGTATTGAAGCAATGGGTCGGGTTTCCTAAAGAATCGGTAACAAAATTTATTGAAACCATTAAAGCAATTTCTGATGGAGCAAAATAGAATCATACATCCCGAAGCCATCACTCATCAAAGAGTGATAAAGCTGATGGGAAACAGGTTTGAGTTGAGTGTGGTGAGTGATGATGAACAATGGGCTAATGAAAGGATAGATGATGGGGTGGCTGAAATCAGCAGGATAGAAAGGTTATTGACCACCTTTAAGGATGATAGTCAGACACAGGAAATAAACCAGAATGCAGGAATAAGACCTGTGAAAGTAGATAAGGAAGTGTTTGATTTAATCCAGCGTTCTCTAAAGATTTCTATGCTCACGCAAGGAAGTTTTGATATTACTTATGGTTCTATTGATAAACGTCTTTGGAATTTTGATACCTCCATGACTTCCTTGCCGGACAAGGAGATTGCTAAAGAATCAGTGCGATTGATCAACTACCGGAATGTGATATTAGATACCAACGAATGCAGCGTTTATCTGAAAGAAAAAGGAATGAGGATAGGCTTCGGTGGCATTGGAAAGGGATATGCCGCCGACAGAGCAAAATATATTATGCAAAAGCAAGGAGTAATGAGCGGAGTGGTCAATGCTTCAGGAGATCTGGCAGCATGGGGAAAGCAGCCAAATGGTAAGGAATGGACCATTGGCATTGCTGATCCTAATAAGAAACTAACTCCTTTTTCCTTCTTGAATATTACAGATCTTGCTGTGGCGACTTCAGGAAATTATGAGAAATATGCCATCATTAATGGAAAGAAATATTCGCATACCATTAATCCTAAAACAGGTCTCCCGGTGGAAGGAATCAAGAGTGTTACCATCATCACCCACAATGCCGAACTTGCTGATGCAATGGCTACTCCGGTAATGGTGATGGGAATAAAAGCAGGCTTGAGTTTGATCAATCAAGTAAAGAATATCGAATGTATCATCATTGATGATGACGATAAAATATATACCTCAAATAATATAAAAATATCATGAAAAACCTTTCCCGATTCAGCATGGCTGTGTTGATAATTTATGTAGCCTTAATGCTTCATTCCTGTGAAGTCGTCAAGCCTTACCAGAAGGTGTATCTGAATGATAGCGAGATGGAACTTGCTGCCAGAAAATCAGAGAAGTTTGAGCAGAGTTTTCAATTATATCGCGAAGGCGGTTCCGGCGGTAATGGCGGTAAGAGTGGAGGAGGGTGCGGTTGTAATTAATCATGTCAATCAGAATTATATTATGAGAAAAATATCTTTAGGAGTAATAGGAATGTTACTAAGCCTGTGTTGTTCTTATGGACAGGGAAATGAAACTTCTGATTCCTCAAAATACAAGGACAGAAAACTTACCTTGGATGAAATAAATTTCGTCTCCGGGTATTATCATCAGGATGGCGATAACTCTGCTGTGACAGGTGGTATTGGCACAGAAAACCTTACCGATATTGCTAATACCGTAGATATTAATTTGTCAATGATTAACAGGAAAGGCAACAAAGAACATTTTGTTTTGGAGTTTGGTATTGACCATTATACATCTGCCTCTTCAGACATGATTAACCCTGATTCCTCAAGGCAGCAAAGGGGGAAATTGGAGTATGCCCTTACCAGTGCTTCCCGCGAGGATACACGCATTTACCCCTCTCTTTCATGGAGTGTGGACAATGACAAGAGACGAATTTCTTATGGTGTAGGAATATCTTATTCTCATGAATTTGATTATTATTCCCGTGGAGCCAATCTCCATTTCACCAAATCTTCCAAAGATAATAACCGGGAATTCAGCATTAAGCTGCTTGCCTTTTTGGATGAATGGAAAGCCATTTATCCCTTCGAGCTTCGTAATACCGTTTATGGAGGTGGTCCCGGTTATGGGGATGGCTCTACCCGCGACACTTTGCCGGTGGATTATAAACCTCGAAACTCCTTCCAGTCAACATTTTCATTGTCGCAGGTCATTAACAGAAGATTGAATATGGCACTCATTTTTGATCCCTCTTATATGAAAGGGCAGCTCACCACGCTTTATCAGCGAGTTTATTTTAATGATGGCAGCGAAAGGGTGGAAAAACTTCCTGATACGAGATTGAAAATCGCCATTGGCATTCGTGCAAATTATTTCCTTGGCGACCGTTTTATCATTCGTGCTTTCTATCGCTTTTATCATGATGACTGGGGAAATACTGCTCATACGGCAAGCATTGAAACGCCCATAAAATTATCCTCCTTTGTTTCGCTAAGTCCTTTTTACCGGTTCAATTCTCAAAGCGGAATCAACTATTTCGCGCCTAAATATGCCCATGAATTAAACGATACTTATTACACCAGCGACTATGATTTATCCAAGTTTGTCAGTCATTTCATAGGCATCGGTTTCCGCATGGCACCGGAACATGGAGTATTCGGCATTCAGGCTCTCAACACTTTAGAAATCCGTTACGGTCATTATTTGCGCTACACCGGCACGGGGCTGTATGCAGATATTATAACCCTCGCGTTGAAGTTCAAATAATCTGAAAATAAGTATCATTTCTCTCCCAAAACACAAAAACGCTTAATTAAGCCTTTAAAAGGCATTCTAAGCGATGGTCTTTTTTTGGAATCCTTCAAAAGGACACTTTTTAGAAGGATTAATAGCATACCCATCGTTATACATCAAGGAAATGCGCTTTATGAAGGTTGCAGAAGGAAGCAACAGCCCTTATATTCTAAGCTACCAAAACCCTTTTAAGGTAAATTTCAATTCAAAACCAAATATTATATTTCAACAAAAGGCAAATAAGTTTGTTTAATCATTCTTTAGAAATTTTCCTCCCTGTCATAATCCCGTTCGTGGTATCCTAATTTCTTAGGATGCCACTAACAGCCCCGTTTTTTTTACATAAAGAAGTTAGGATGCCACTAACAGCCCCGTTTTTTTACATAAAGAAGTTAGGATGCCCCTAACGGCTCCGTTTTTTTGCATAAAGAAGTTAGGATGCCACAAACGGCTCCATTTGCCCTATCCTAAAAAGTTAGGATGCCACTAACGGGGCTGTTAAGCCATACCTAAGTTCTTTGTGTTCCCCAAACGAGTCTGTTATACCCTTCCTAACTTATTTATAGAAATAAATCTAAAATCTTAATCTGAAAAGGGATTTTTTTGAATAGGTGAATAATTGGAATAAAACTAAAAAAATATGAACACTTCTCTCAAAAACTAACCATGCGTTTCCTATCTTTGCTGCCCGCTAGAATATTAACATAGATATGATACATCCTTTTCTGCAAGAAAAATTACCTGAATTAAATAAATTATTCAGCAAGAATCATGTCATATCAGCCTATGCTTTTGGTTCAGTTTGCAGCAATAAATTTAATGACCAAAGCGATGTAGATTTATTGATAAACTTAGATGAAAATCTGGAGCCTTTAGTTAGGGGCGAATTGATGTTGCATGTTTGGGATGCTCTTGAAGAAATACTTAATAGAAGGGTGGATATTCTGTCAGAAAAGTCTCTTAAAAATCCTTATTTTATAGAGGAAGTCAATGAAAAAAAAGTCTTGCTTTGTGGAGAGGGAAGTTAAGAAATTATTGGTTGATATAATTGAATCAGCTAAGACAAAATTATCAATCATTTGATATATTCGCCCTGCACAATTCAAATCTTCTTTTGTAAATCATAAACTATAAATCCTTATGAATACTGTTCTCTCAATAAACAATGTTGTCAAATATTACGGACCTATACAAGCCTTGAAAGGTGTATCTTTTGATGTCCCTGAAGGATGCGTCTTCGGAATATTAGGACCTAATGGAAGCGGTAAGACTACCATGCTCGGCATCCTGCTTGATGTCCTTAAACCTAATGCCGGCAACTTTGCATGGTTCAATCAAAAAGATGGTGCCGAACAAAGAAAACAAATCGGTTCATTGCTCGAGACTCCTAATTTCTATCATTATCTTTCAGGATATAACAATCTTAAAATAACTCAAAGCATCAGCGGCAGAGGAAATGAAGATGGCATTCATGAGGCTCTTGAGAAAGTGAAATTAACGAATAGAAAGAACAGTAAATTCAGCACCTATAGCCTCGGAATGAAGCAACGGCTGGGCATTGCAGCAGCATTGCTCGGCAATCCAAAGGTACTTGTCCTTGACGAACCTACCAACGGTCTCGACCCTGTTGGCATCGCCGAAATAAGAGAACTGATGGTGGAATTAAAGAACCAGGGGCATACCATAATTATGGCGAGTCATCTCCTTGATGAAGTCGAGAAAGTATGTACCCATGTAGCCATACTCAAGACCGGTACACTCCTTACTTCCGGTGCTGTTGCAGAGGTTTTGATGGATGAAGATATTGTTGAATTAAGTGCTTCTGATTTGAATATCCTGGCTGCAATCCTTACTCAATTCGGCAAGGATATATCTATAGATAAGAAACAAAATACTGTAACATTACTCCTCCCAAAAGGCTCCGCAAAACTGGAAGATATCAATGCTCATTGCTTTAATAAAGGCATCACTTTGAACCATCTTATCCTCAAGAAGAAACGTCTTGAAGCCAAGTTCTTTGAACTTACTAATAACTAAGGTTTAGGGGAATAAAGGTATAAGGGTATAAAGGTATAGGGTATAAAAGCATAAGAACAAAAATGAATTTATTAAGCAAAGAATATTTATTAAACCATCTTTACCTTTATACCCTTATACCTTTATACCCTTATACCCTTATACCTTTATACCCTTATACCTTTATACCCTTATACCTTTATACCCTTATACCTTTATACCTTTATACCTTTATAACTTTATACCTTTATACCCTATAACCTCATACCTAACTAACTATGAATAATCTTATAAAAACGGAATGGCTTAAGATAAAATATTATCGCGCCTTCTGGCTGCTGTTGGGCATTACAGCATTGTCTTATCCTGGAATAAACTATATGTTTTATTCCCTCTACCAGAAAATATCCGAAGGGAAAGGACAGGCGAATCAAGCTGCAATGTTCTTTATCGGCAATCCCTTTTCATTCCCTGAAGCATGGCATACGGTCTCTTATTTTTCTTCTTATTTTGTATTCATTCCGGCGGTAGTTGTTATCATGTTTATCACTAACGAATATACTTTCAAGACCCATCGCCAAAACATCATAGACGGCTGGAGCCGCAATCAATTCATGACAAGCAAACTGATAGATGTTGCGATAATTTCTGCTATCGTAACGATCTTATTTACCATCATAGCTTTGGTGGTGGGAGTCATCAATACCAATGATGTCTCGGGAAATATTATGGATATGATTTATTATATAGGGCTGTTTGCACTTCAAACATTCTCGCAACTATCACTTGCTTTCATGGTAGGTTTTCTGGTCAGGAAAGCCTTTATTTCATTGGGAATATTTCTCTTTTACTTCATCATTCTTGAACCCATATTAGTCAAGGTGGCAGCCTTTAAATTCTATGATTTAGGAAGGTTCTTACCCTTAGCAATATCCGACAGAATGATCCCAGTCCCAGCATTCTTTGCGAAATTTGGCAAGGAAGCTTATGACAAAAACATTTCTGATATTCCTTTGTTCACCCTCTTGACTATCCTTCTCACGATATTGATTTGGTTCCTCTGCTATAAAATCAATAACAAAAGGGATTTATAGATTAAACTTTTGTCAAAACAGGGAAAGCCACTTAGATAATTAATATTTAACGATCCTTATATAAGTGTTTTACTACTTCGCAAGAAGTAACTCGTTCCTGATATAAGCATCGGGCAACCTTACATGAAATAGCTCGTTCCTCATTTATTAGGGTTCGGGCTACTTTATATGAAGTATTTTGGGTAAATGACCTGACTTGTGGAACATCCTGTCAGCCAGGCTTTTTCAGCCTTGCTGTCCAGATGTATCCTTATTCCAAATATAAAAGACAGCTATTAACTATAAGGAACAACAGAAACGACAGTATTAGAAAAGTATCCGACACCTTTTTTTCCTATTGCTGCCATCTGCCAGCCTATCTCTGTTCCTGGTTCCATAGAAGGTAATTGCATATTTCGGGGACCTACCACTACCAACCACAAATCAGGATCAACCTCAGGGTCTCCATAAGCAATACAATAATTCTTTGCAAAAGGAATCACTTCACATTCAAAACCTAACAACCCTCTTCCTATTTTAGTATTTGGAACAGCCTTTTGTGGTGCTGGTAATTTAGCATTATGCTTAACAGGTGATTTCTTTATTGGCACTCCTATTCCTGAAAACAAAACAGCATTGCCATAAGAAATATTGGCACAGGAAGTAATGATAGCTCCCAGGTAAAACCTTAACTGTGGAAACAATATCTTCTTCAAAATCTTATTTTCATTAGACAAATTCAATCCCCTTTCAGATATTGGCTGTAATGCTTCCATGATAGCAATAACATCAGCATTGGAA
>JABDAW010000116.1 GCA_013288905.1 Bacteroidota bacterium
TTTCCAATGAATAAATTATACCAATCCATCTTAATCCTTGTAATGTCTTTTTTTGCAATAAATTCCAAAGGACAAACTGAAAACACCACCTCTGCCACAAAACAAATCGTTACAGCCCAGCAATGGAATGAAATGAAAAAGGCTGGAACTATCACCCCGAATGCCACGATGTGGGACCCGAATGCCGAGCATCCTGTTTTTCATCCTGTAATCTCCCCATCATCTCACAATGCCTCCAAAAGAGAAAAGTCATCAAATATCTGTGAATGTTTTCAAGAAATTGATACTTCATGGCATGTGGTTCCGGTATATCCCGGCAATTCTACCGCCGTAGCTCCCTGGTGGGGTTCTGATGATGATGCATCACATATTATTCCGCTTCCTTTTTCATTTTGTTTTTATGGACATAACTATGATTCCTGCTACATAAACACGAATGGAATCATAACTTTTGGACAGCCTTATACTGTTTTTAATCCCATCGGTTTAGCATTCGATACCGTGAAAATGGTGGCTCCCTTTTGGGCTGATGTCGAGAATGAATTAGCTCCTGTAGGCGGTGTTATTTATTATAAAATGACACCGACGGCATTGTTGGTAAGATGGGATAGCGTAGGGTATTACAGTAATGGAATAACAGATGCGGGCGGGCATCATGATAAATTATGCGATTTCCAATGTATCATTACCAATGGGACGGATCCCTTGGTGCCGAATGGGAATAATGTGAAGTTCTGTTATGGAATCATGCAATGGACAACAGGTGATGCAAGCAATGATTCTGCGGGCTTTTGTGGAATCGGAGGGACTGGTTTTCCTGCCGTTGTCGGAGCTTCCAATGGAAATGGAAACAGTACGGATTATGTTCAATTCGGACAATTCGGTCGCCCCGGTAATGCCTATAATACTCCGGTAGATCCCTATCCATATTCCGGCGTGGGCTGGTTGCAGAATCAGACTTTTGTTTTCAGTACCTGCACCAGTAATAATATTCCGCCCGTGGCGCAGGGCATCAGCTATTGCGATACCATCAGGATGTGTGCCAATGATACTTTGTTTCTGCCTGTCCATTTTCTTTCGCCGGAAGCGAATCAGATTACGCATGATACTGCATGGAGCAATATGACCGGCTTCCAGATCGTGAGCGATACCACAGCAAATGATGCTTACATCGGGGTGAGGATTATTGCTTACA
Organism: Bacteroidota bacterium; assembly: GCA_013288905.1. Lineage (GTDB taxonomy): Bacteria > Bacteroidota > Bacteroidia > AKYH767-A > JABDAW01 > JABDAW01. The sequence goes on from JABDAW010000116.1 coordinate 1,196, forward strand.
CGATAAATTATGGCGTGAATTCGGTAACCTTCCAAGCCATTGATAATGGAAGTCCGCATGATACCACGACGATTACTTTGTATATCAAAGTGGATACATTCACCTTGGCGCAACCTGTTATTTCCAATCTTCATCAATTTATTTGTCCGAATGCCATTGATACTATTTGGGTGAATAATCCTCCTGTTTATAATTCCTATTCCTGGAATACTGGTGCTACGACTGACACTGTTTTTGTATCGAATGGAGTTTATAAAGTTGCCGTTACATCGCCCAATGGATGCAGGGCTTGGGCTACTGATACCGTGAATGTTTATCCGGGTTCCATTCCGGTCATTACTGGAATCTTACAGCATTGCACAGGCGATAGTTCCTTGCTGAATGCCGGCAATGGATATATTTCTTACCAATGGTCAACCGGAGCAACAACCCAAACTATTTATGCCATCACCGGAACCTATTCCGTAACCGTTGTGGATTCTCATGGATGTGTTGGTGCCTCTGCCCCTGTTACAGTCGTTGCCGGGAATTTGCAACCTGTCATTACTGGAATGACACATGTTTGCAGTGGTGACAGTGCTCATCTTACGACTTCAATTTCCTATTTCCATTATCATTGGTCGAATGGCGGCACCTCTCAAATTAATGGGGTATTGCAAGGCTCCTATACTGTTACAGTTTCTGATTCTTCTGGTTGCACCGGAACGGCTTCCATCGTTGTTACCGCTTCCCAAAACCCAACACCGATTATTTCCGGCATTAATCATTTCTGTGGAAATAGCGGTACCACCCTCACCACGCAACATGATTCTTTATACAATTGGTCAAGTGGAGGCACCTCTCAAACAATCATTGCCGGTGCCGGAATCTATATCGTAACAGTTACCGATTCATTAGGCTGCGTGGGCACTTCCCCACCTGATACTGTCATTGAACATCCGAGTCCCACACCAGTCATTACCGGCGGTGATCATATTTGCGATACGGGAACTGTTACCTTGACGACAGGGGTTTTCGTAAATTACTTCTGGTCGAATTCCTCAACCACTGAGACCATTAGTGTTTCTCCATTAACCACCATCATTTACACCGTTATCGTTACGGATAATAATGGCTGCACTGGGATTTCTCCAGGCTTCACAGTTACTGTTCTGAATCCACAAGTTACCATTTCCGGTAATGCTCATAACTGCGATACCGCCACTTCGATAATGACTGCCACATCCGGCTATGCCCATTATCTTTGGAATCCAGGAGGCGATACAATAAATACCAAGCGAGTGAATAACGGAACCTATTCTGTAACAGTTACGGATACCTTCGGATGCACTGCTACTGCCTCATTCCATGTGAGACAAAGTGCAAGCCCCATTCCAGCCATTAATGGAGATACGGTCTATTGCGGCACCGATAATGTTACATTAACTGCTGCCCCGAATGGCATGGCATCTTATACCTGGTCGAATGGCACCTTGACCCAGAGCGGAGTTTTCAGTGAAGGAACCTATTACATTACCATTACCGATACCTCTGGTTGTCATGGCGTAGATAGTATTTACATTCAGCAGCATCCTCGCCCGACACCTGTCATTACAGGAGATTCGACCTTCTGCGCTTATGACAGCACCCAGCTTTCGGTTGATTCCACCTATAGCCAATATCTCTGGAATAACACTGCCACCACCCAATCCATTACCACACATACCAGCTCTATCTACACCGTTACCGTTACCAATCAATGGGGCTGCACCGGCACTTCCCAAGTCTTCACTACCGATGTCAAGAATGTGCCCTTAGCGGCATTCACAATTTATACTCCGATAGTTGGTCGCCCGGATACCATTATTCATTTTTATGATTCTTCTTTTGTATTAAGCCCTGCCGTTATTGACTCTGTTTATTGGTGGTTTGGCGATGGCGATATGAGCACGCTGTTCAACCCGACTCATAATTATCAGACCACCGGAATTTACATTGTAAAAATGGTGGTGGTAACTTCCGATGGCTGTCGTGACACGATCATCGGCGACTATGTTATTGTGAGTTCTCCGGTAATTCCTCCAAACGTATTTACTCCTAACGGTGATGGGTTAAATGATGTATTGGTATTCCAGGATCTTTGGCAATATGCGAACAGCCGCCTGGAAATTTATAATCGCTGGGGACTGAAATTATATGATAATGCCAACTACCAAAACGATTGGAATGGTGACAATCATCCCGATGGAGTCTATTATTACATTCTTCATGTTGCAGATACCAAAGGAACCATTCTGCATGGCTGGATGGAAATATTAAGAGGTAAATAACAGAAACCATCATAGATTCTCCATTCAATAAGAATTTTCGGGCATTCTTTAGCCGCTACGGGCTATACTTTAGGAGTTAATGTCTATACTTTAGCTCCTAATGTCTATACATTAGGAGCTACCGGCTATACATTAGGAGCTACGGGCTATACTTTAGGAGCTAATGTCTATCCGGCAGGAGCTACGGGCTATACATTAGGAGCTACCGACTATCCAATAATGACCATTGTGAATATGAAATTTGGGACTATCGAACAGATAATTCTTGAGTGGTCTCCGCAACCACCACCTTATCTGTCGGATTCTTCGGCTTATTCGGAATCTTCTACCTTCTGAACAAAATAAGTTATAAAATCTAATTTCAGGCATACAATTTGAGATTGAAGAATAATTATCTTTGCAAACCTTAAAATTATAACATCTCCGTGAAACTAAAACTGATAATCTTCTTCCGAAAAGTATGGCGCATCTTGTTCAATCTGAACTTTGCAATTACTTTCCTGATACTTTACCCTTTGTTTTATATTTTCATTCTTTCAGAGAAAACATGGGGAATAGTATTTTGGCTGAAAAGGTTTTGGGCTAAGTTGATACTGCTTGATGTCGGCATTACTTATCGAATAAAAAGAGAAACGAAATTGGATAAGAAAAGCACCTATATATTCTGTGCCAACCACACATCCTATTTAGACACGGTCGCCACTTATGCTGCGATGCCTGTCTATTTTCATTTCATCGGCAAGGCAGAATTAACCAAGATACCTTTGTTCAGAATTTTCTTTTGGCGAATGGATATTCCAGTGGACAGGGCGAGCAGAATTGGGGCGCATAAAGCATTCAGCAGAGCCGCATCAGACCTCAAGAAAGGAATCAGCATTTCTATTTTCCCTGAAGGAACCATTCATGAAACCGCTCCGAAATTAAACAGGTTTAAGAATGGTCCATTCAAACTTGCTATAGAAAATCAAGTCCCGATAGTACCCATTACATTTAAAAATAATTGGATAATTTTGCCCGCCGGAAGGAAAGGAAAAAAGGGAGGCAAACCAACAAGAATGAATGTAACAATCCACAAACCAATAGAAACAAAGGGCATGACAGATAACGATGTTGAATCCCTGAAAGCCCAAGTCTTCGCAATAATTAATAAAGAATTAAGAAAATAAATATGAAAGTAGATAAAGAAACGGTCGATAAATTAGCAACCCTCGCAAAACTGGAATTTGAGAATGAAGCAAAGGACGGAATCATCAATGATCTGAACCGGGTCCTGACCTTCATTGATAAATTAAATGAACTCGACACCGAAGGCATTGAGCCATTGGTCTATATGTCCGATGAAGTGAATGTAATGCGAGAGGATGAAGTGCGAGTAGAAATTTCTCAACAAGAAGCCTTGAAGAATGCGCCTGAAAAAGATTCAGATTATTTCAGGGTGCATAAGGTTATAGATAATTAGTTATGTGTTATGAAGTATGAGTCATGAGTTTCTGAAACATATAACTCATACTTCATAACTAATAACTTAATTACAGAATTCTTCAAAAGTATGCATCAAATGCTCAGCAATAATTGCAGCCGATCTACCTTCTATTTGATGACGTTCGATGAAATGAACTAACTTTCCATCTTTAAACAAAGCAATTGCCGGTGAAGAAGGTGGATATGGAACCATAAATTTCCTTGCCTCAGCAGTTGCTTCCAAATCTTGACCGGCAAAAACTGTAACTAATTTATCTGGTTTATGATCGCCCGCCAATGACATGCGAACACCTGGTCTGGCAGAGCCTGCAGCGCATCCGCACACAGAATTTACCATCACTAAAACAGTTCCTTTGCTGTCCTTCAAAGCTGAATCTACTTCAGCAACATTCTTTAATTCTTCAAAGCCCACAGCGGTGAGTTCTTGTCTCATCGGGGCGCAAATACTTTCTGGGTAAGGCATTTTATTTATATTTAATTATTTAATTTGAGGACGCAAAAATAAGAAAAAAGGAGGAGAGCAGGATTCCATGCTAAAGAAACAAATCAGAAGTGATAGTATCCGCAATCAGCTTACCTTTGTTTGTTAAAAAGAAATGATTGTCCTTCTTGATAATTAATCCTCTTTCTAAATAATTCATAACCTGATTCATCAATGTTTCCTTGTCTTCGGTTCCGAAATCTTTTTCCACCTTATTTATATCCGTTCCCCATTTTGTGCGGAGAGAGGTGAGGATGTATTCATTAAATCGTTGTTCATTGGTAAGGGTTTCTATCTCATACGGAATCTTGTTTTCATTAATGGATTTTATGTAGAGAGGATTGTTCGAAACGTTCCATTGGCGGGTGGTTCCGTTGTAGGAATGCGCTGAAGGTCCCAAGCCTAAATACTTCTCTCCGAACCAATAGGCAGTATTATGTTCAGAAAACTTTCCTTCCTTGCAGAAGTTTGATATTTCATACTGATCATAGCCATATTTATCCATTTCTTCAAGCATTATTTCAAAGTGGGTTGCACTCTTTTGTTCATCTACATCAGGTGCTTTTCCTTTCCTGATAAAATCTGCCAAGGCAGTCTTTGATTCCACCGTCAAACAGTAACAAGAGAGATGCGGAATGTCCAATGAATTCAACTTATTCAAGTTACTCTTCCATTGCTCGTCAGATAAAGTCGGTGTCCCGTAAATAAGGTCAGCAGTAAGGTTTTCAAAGCCAATATCCTGTGCATTTTTGATGCAATTTTCTGCTTCATTGGCAGTATGTGCTCGGTTCATAAATCGTAAATCTTTATCATCGAAACTTTGCACGCCGATACTCAATCTATTCACTTTAGTCTTGCTTAATTCCTTCAACTTTTTATTCGATAAATCATCAGGATTTGCTTCTAAAGTTATCTCTGGAATTCCATTCACATTATAGTTCATATAAATAGTATCCAGAAGTTCCGAAATATCATCATAACTCAACAGTGACGGGGTTCCGCCGCCGAAGTAAACGGTATTTATCGCCTCATCTTTCAGGTAATCTCTCTGTAAAATAAGTTCTTTAAGCAATACCTCTGTGAAGTCTTCTTTCATCTTCATGGAAGTCGAAAAATGAAAGTCGCAATAGTAACATGCCTGCTTGCAAAAAGGGATATGTAGATAGATTCCTGCCATATTTAATTAGGAATTAGAAATTAAAAATTAGGATTTTGTATCATGCGAATTCATTTAAACTGAAATAGTACTGCTATTATTATAATCTCCGTCGTTTTATTGCAGCAACATAAAAATGGTGCTATCATAAAACGAAAAGAAATCAAACCTATAATCCCTTCCTGATCCTTTTCCTACTTTTGCATCTTATATTATTAAGGACATTAAATAAAAATCATGGAACTGATCTCTATAGACACCATCGAGCAAGCGGATTTTTTTGTATGGCATCTGGATACTATACAATTGGAGGAATGGGGCAAAAGTTATTTGGCAAAGCAGCCGTATCTGACCAATTTCTTCAACGTAGCCGAGACTTTTAGGGTCAACAAAGCACAGCAGGACTTCATCTTTCGATGTTACCTCGTGATATTAATTTCATACAATTATTATGGCTTTACCTTTCCTGAATTTGAGCGGGAAGAGCATGTGAAAGTGATTCATATCTGGAGAGATTATTTTATGAAAGGAGGGAAGAATCCTACTAATTACAGGAGGCAAAAGATATACCTGGAAGAGTCTAAACAACCTCTGTTGAGCCAGTATATTTTAAAGAGATTCTCAGAAGCAAAATCAGGAAATCAGAACCTCTTTTCTGATGACAATCCGGTGCCAATCATGAATCTGTATATATTGATAGATTTTTTGCACAGGATGGTGGAGAAGATGGAGGATGGAGGGGAAAGATAGCGAATAATTATTATTCAATAAAAATGAATCGAATAAAAGTACTTAGTTTAATAATGGTAATTTTTACTGTTATAAGTCTATATGGACAAAATTCAAATAATCATTTGTTAGTTGTCTCTGCTGATAAAATGAACGTAATGTATATTGGATTAGATAATCCTATATCCCTCGCCATTGCAGGAGTTGAATCAAATAAAA
>JABDAW010000117.1 GCA_013288905.1 Bacteroidota bacterium
CAATGTGAAGGTTGATTCTATCAATAAGCGAATCGCCATGCGGAAGAAAAAGGTTGGTTGCATTCCTGAGAATACCACCTGTGACATTAGTGATGGTGCCTGTGCCATTCATCCACAGCGACTTATTGGTTGCCTGAACGATAACTTCATATTGGGAAAAGGTAAGCGTCGCAATAGAGCCTTGCGTTTTCCATGGAATAACTTTACCACTGCTATCCTTTGCAAATTTGATACTGATATTCCCAGTACGAGCCTTTGTAAGATCAGCATTGATACCGGCATAAGTAATAGAGATTTTGGCGGAATCAAGCAGGTGACTGGTATCAATTATCGCACTCTTTATGGTGGTGAAGAGGGCATTCCCAACTACCGTAAAACTAGAATCTCCGCTTGCAGTTCTTGAAATATTAGTAGCTAATAAAACCTCATTAACTGCCTGGTCTAATTCATAATTCAGATTCAATTCATCCTTTGCGATAATGATTTGGGAAGCCGAATCGCTGACTGTACTGACGATTGTATAACCAGTCTTTTCTTTGCAGGATGAGAAGAAGACATTCATCAAAACAATCGCAACACAAAGTAACAATAATAGTCTGGGAACATTCATAGTAAGTATAGATTATAGAATCACAATTTTATCAACATACAAAAACTGATTGTCCTTAAAGACTTTCAGGAAGTAAATGCCTTTCGATTTATCAGTAAGATCAATGACATTATTTAATCCCTTGAGTTTTGAGGAATAAATTTCCCTGCCAAGAAGATCATAAACTTTTGCATCGCAGTTTATAGCATTTAATCCTTTGCCAAAATCTAAATTAAACATACCCTCATTGGGATTTGGGAAGATGCTGTAACCGTTGTCGTTAAATACATTATCTATTCCTAATCCCGTACAATTCTGCACCACAATAATATATGAAATGGAGGAGGCAAGTCCAAAATTATCGGTTGCAGTAATCGTCAATACATGTATACCTGTATCGGTGGCAGAGGGGCTTACCAGGATAGAGACCGAATCAATAATGTTAACCGTACTTGAATCATCAATCGAAACATTGGATATACCAGGACATGACGCTGAAAAGGTTACTGTCTGCGCCTGTTCCGGGCAAATAAACATCGTCGAAACATCTATTCCCGAATTGTTGCAAGTATAAAAAGTATCGCATAGAGAAACAAAATCATAAATAACCGGAGCTATATTCACGCCTTGCTGGCAAGTATTGAATATGAATGAGGAATAATTCAACCATTGCACACCGTTATATTGCTGATAAGGTCCATAGTATTGGGTACCAGGTTGATTGAAAGTGGATATTTGTGCATAGTTCACGCCATCTCCTCTGTTCACTCCGACAATAGCAGGTACCCCATTATATCCAGTATAAAACCCTGATGAATCACCGCAAGTCCACTGAAGGTGTTTATAACAAAAGGAAACATTATTTCCATTGGGTAAAATCGGATCTGAGCCGTTTGAAATTATCAATTGATAATAATTCCAACCATCAACATCAGTTCCATAATACCGCACGCTATCCCAGACCACGATCATATAAGTTGGAGTAATTTTATACCAGACATAACCGCTGTAATTATTTAGCGTATTGGCATCCGCAAAAAATGGTGCTATCACAAGGGAATCTGCACCAAGAGGAAATCCGCCTTGGATAATAAAAGGATAAATTGGACGATTAAAAGTAATTATTCCATTGTTGCTGATATAAACGGAATCAATTGGGAGATTATAAAAGCAAAACTGAAAAGGTAGCGATATTCCAGGTGTGGCGGCATTATTGTTTTGATAATAAGGTGGCACTCCTGGATCCCAACCCATGGTCATCGGTACAATTTGAAATGAACTGTCTATTGGAATAAGACAAGAGCAAGTAGTTGAATCTATCTGGGAAAATAAACCTATTGAAAGGAATAGCAAACAGGTCAGTAAACAGATTTTCTTTTTCATGTTTTAGAATTTAGCTGCGAATCCAAAATAGATACTTCTTGGCTGCGCAGGAATGATTCCAGGACCTGGATATTCATCAGTTCTTAGATTAAAATATTTCGCGTTGGCAAGATTACTAACACCGAATTTAACCTGGTATTTATTCAGATGAATGGTGGTTGACCAATCCAAAACATGATAGGCAGGGATAATACCAACTGTTGCATCAGGACTGTAAACCGTATTGTTTGCATCAGCATAAGATTCACTGGAATAACTGATCACGAAGGTAGTCGAAACATTTTTATAAGCATAACTTATTCCAAAACGTTCGATATTCTTTGGAGCCATCTCCTCGAGGTTTCCTGAATAAGGACCGCTGACATAAGTAGCAAGGATATAAGCATAAGAATTAAAGAAACTAAGATTCCCAATAAGGGATGTTTTGCCGGTCTTTTTAAAAGGATTTAATTCCACATAAGTTTCGATGCCTTTATGCACGGAATTCCCAACATTGGTAACATAAGTATAAGGATTTCCATTCAAATCACTCTTTGTTTCGATACCGATTTCATCATTAAAAGCCATATAAAAAACTCCCACATCAAAGTTAATAAACTCCTTGATCCTTCCTCTCCATCCGAAATCGGAATTGTATCCTGAAACATCTTTAAGATTAGGATCAATGACCGATGTAGAACCAAGAGGACTTAATGCAGAGTAGTTCGTAGGTTCATAAGCCTGCGAGAAGTTCGCATAGATATTCGTAGTATTAGTTGTCTTGATTTGAAGTCCACATCCGGCAAGCGGCAGTTTCCAATATTGATAGAGATTAGAGTTAACTATTTCAGAAGTATTCGGATCAGTAATATATCCCTTTGCTGTGGAGCTTATAAACTCATACCTGAACCCCGGAGTTAAAGAAAGGTACTTGCCAATATGGAAAGTATTCTCAAAGAATGGCGCATAATTAACAGTAGTAAAATCAAGATCATTTGCATAGGAGCCACCATACAAGGTCATATCAAAATCAGAACCAGTAGAACCCGGTCCTCCCTCCTGACGCTTCATATATCCCTGAAAGTAACGAACTCCGGCAGCAAGCGTTTGATCCACTCCACCTATTTTGTAATAAGTAAGCATTCGCAATTCAGTGGTCAGGCTTTGGAATCCTTCATGCTCCACTTCGCGTGGAACAAAAGAATTAGTAACCGGACTGATGCTATCAGGAGTTTCAATTCCACCGTCTTCATTCCTCCAAACCAGATCGCGGGCACTATTAAGGTAGGAAGATTTAAAGGTGAATGAAGTCCTCTCCGATGGCTTCCATTCAGCCGTAAGAACCCCTATATTCCAGGGAGAGCGCAACCAGTTTCGAGCACGAAATGATTGATCAGGATTGGCATTATATTCGGCATCATCCAAGCCGCCTGCCATGTGAATTTGATTCCTTAATAAAGAATATTCCAAGCCGATCTTAAAGGTTGGGGTTGCCTGATATTCCACCCTTCCAAAGCCGGAAACCTGCGATACATCAGAGTTTGGGCGATACCCTAAATCTGTTTTATATTGAACATAAGCCGTATAGCTCCATTTCCCAATTGTCCCTCCTATTGCATTATAAGAATTGAAGAACCCATAACTTCCGCCGGTTTGTTCGGTGCTGAATTCAAAAGGTTTATCTGGAGGAGGATCTTTAATAATGAAGTTGATAACACCACCAAACTGCGGTCCGAATTGCAAAGAAGATGCCCCACGAATCACCTCAATTCTATCCAGAGCTTCCAATGGCGGTTCATAATAAGTTTCAGGGTATCCGTACAAATCGGCGGCGATATTATACCCATTCTGACGAGTCTGAAGTTCGATGGACTGTGTCGGTCTCAAGCCTCGCAAAGCCATACCGTTTGATGGAAACCCGCCACCTTCCGTTTCAGAATAATTAGAACCAGGAATTCTACCCAGAACCTCTCGAGGATTATTCTGGGCGGTATTAGCATCAATACTATCAAGAACAAGAACCTCTGTTTTTTTACCAGAATAAATAATGCCATCATGCACTTCAGAGAGATGCCCCATTCCATTCACACTGGTCTTTTCCATGATGGTAAATTCCTTCAACTGATGGATTATCTGGTTCATGGAAAAATCCAAAATAGCGGTTTCATTACTTTTGATAGTAGCTTTATTCATAACAGAATTATATCCTACTATACTCACGATAACAGAATATTCTCCAAGAGGAATGTCATTGAAAAAATAGCGACCCTTTTCATCTGTAGAAGTTATGTTTTTAGTTTCCTGGACTATTACGGTGGCAGATTCAACCACATTCCCGATGCTGTCTTTCACCGTTCCTTTTAGTTTGCCGGTTTGGGCATACATGGTTGAAGAAGCTACTGTTATCAGGCAAATTGCAATTATTGTATTTAGACTTTTCATATTTTATATATTTTATTTAAGGCTGCAAAATACGCAAAAAGGAAACTGCTGGTTGTTCTTCAAAACGGAATATTATTAATTGAAAACGGAATATTAATTTTTATGTAACTCGCTCGGGAAAACTCCTGTAAGCCTTTTAAAAGCAGAACTAAAATTACTTACGCTGGAAAAACCAATTTCTTCAGCAACTTCAGACACAGAATGGTCGGTGGTGGTAAGTAATAATTTTGCTTTCAGCATCCTTTGTTCCTGAATAAAATCATGAACGGTAGTGCCGAATAATTCTTTAAAACCCTTTTTCAGGTAGCATTGATTTGTCCCTATCTGCATTGAAAGTTCGGGAATGGTGGGAGGAGTATTCAGGCGGGACAAAAGGATTTCCTTTGCTTTCACTATCTTATCTTTTTCGAGAGGCTTATTCAAAAACTTGCAGGAAGCGCAATCCGGTTGAGCCTGTATATTGCATTTTTGGAAGCAAAGCAACAATGCCAAGGCTTTGCTTTCAATAAACATATTGCGGAACATTCCCTGAAGTTTGCAATTGATAATGTCATGCAAAATCATTTGAGTGGTGCAACAAACTTCATGGTCCTGAAATTCAGGAAACTGATTCCAGTCGAAATCATCAGAAGAAGAAAAATTCTTTAGATATTCAAGATTAAAAACAATCTCCATATCATAAGAAACAGGCATATCAGCGAAAGCCAAACCACAGCCGGATTCAGAAAAATGGAAAGTCATTGCCACCTTTTCGCTATCTCGTATGAGAAAAGAAGAATTTTCCTGTTCAATAAAAACCTTCTTTATGGAACAATAAAGTCCGTTTTTAATTACATATTTCAACGTTGATTCCAAACTGTTTTTTTTACCTGGAATTTCTGTTATAGTATTTATATCCGCCATGATTTTAATTTAATATTAAGGTGGCAAAATTAGGAAAAAATCTTTTGAGGCAGTTGAGTTCTTCAAAGATACTATTTCACGCATTATAAGTTATATTTTTATGAGGCTACAACCTGCCAGATAGGCTTTTTCAGTCTTCCTGGCAGGTTTAAATTATTTACATCTTATCATCTGATTTTTAAAACTTAGAAAATGGCATTAAAAATCCTTCTACTAAAGCTTAATTTCCTCTTCCCAAAATTTTAAACTCCTTCACTAAAGTATAAACATCTTTCCCTAAAGAATAAATCTCATTGGCTAAAGGTTATCTCCACTTTCCTAAAGTAAAAAACTCTTTGGCTAAAGATTAAAATCACTCCTCTAAAGTTTAATACCCTGTTTCTAAAGATAAAAAGACCTTGCCCAAAGATTAAATACCTTTGCCTAAAGTTTAAAACCCCATGTCTGAAGATTAACACCATTTCCCAAAAGAATAAAACCTCTTTTCTGATTATAAAATTACAAAACAAAAACCCTAAATTCCTCACGCTGCACTTCAAATTTGTTCCCCTGCACTTCAAAATATTAACCCTGCACTTCAAATTATCAACCCTGCACCTTAAATTATCAACCCTGCACTTCAAATTTGTTCCCCTGCACTTCAAATTTGTTCCCCTGCACTTCAAATTTGTTCCCCTGCACTTCAAATTTGTCACCCTGCACTTCAAATTATTGACCCTGCACTAAACCGATGTGCTGATAATCACACAGTTAAAACATTTCATTCCCACAATTCCCACCAAAAATCATACAAAAACAAAACTCCAAAAACTTAAAACTATTTAAAATCCTTCTTCCTCACCTCCTCAAATGTTGGGAAGTCATTGCAATGCCACATATCTATCACCGTTCCGTTCTTCAATAATACCAATCCGGGATTAGATCTGATAAAGGTCTTGAGAGCCGTCTCATCACAGAGATAGAAGTCATAGAGAGCCTGATTCTCATGCTTGAATTTATCAATCGCTTTAGCGTCAGTGGCGGTAAGTGCGATTAAACTTAAGGAATTTTTGCGGGCTGCATCATAGAAGTCATTTATCTTCTTCATCAGGGCAGGGTCTTTGTCAGATTTATTCAAATCATAGCTCACTAAGAAGAAGCTATACTTGGGGTCCTTGAGGAACTTTCGGGTATAAAGCGTGTCGTTATCATCCACGTCTCCGCCAAGTAAATCAGTAAGTTTGAAGTCATGAATGGGAGGATGTGTGCCCTCTCTGATCATTTTATTTTTGGTAGATTTCCACTTCCAGGTCGTGTCTTGCCAGGGATAAGTCTTCTGGGTGAATTCCTTATCCACACCATCTTTTGTATAAGTCAAAGTCGTGGCAAAGCTGTCGGTTACCGCATTGGGCGGCATCTTCATGGCTTCGAGAATGTTGGTGCCTATCTTGTAAGGACGCAAATCTACGACCGGCAAATGACGGTAACAATAGATGGCATAGCCCGTAGCAATGACGAATCCGGCGGCAGTAACCATCATGCCGACCTTCTCATTGAACATGCAGTGAATGTTCTTTCGCTGTAAGAGAATGGTGCCACTCAAGATGAATAAAACAACGTCTTTGGAGAAGGAAGTCCAGGGGGTAAGGTGCATCAAATCACCAAAGCAGCCGCAGTCTTTCACGACATCAAACCATGCGGAATAGAAGGTGAGGAAGGTGAAGAAAACGATGAGTAAAAAGAGCAGCCAGGAGAAGAATTTCATGCGATAACCGATGAGGGTTACGACGCCTAATCCTATCTCGAAAACGGAAAGGAGAATGGCGATGATCAAGGCGTATTCCTTGAAGAAAGGAGTGTGGAATACGTCGAAGTATTCGTCCAATTATATCGTTGACCCCAAGCCTTTTCAAAGCATGCAATTTATGAACGAAATAATCCATAATTTCGATGACAACATTCTCATAAGTAGGGTTATCCTGCATGGTCTTTGGAGTGCCTTGAATGTGCATCAGTATGTATGGAACCTTATATTCAGCAATGGTTTCAAACATCATATCATCCATCATTCCTCCTGAAATATCATTGATAATACTTGCTCCTTCAATGATAGCTTCAACAGCAACTTTACTATGAAAAGTATCAATAGAAATTGGCATTAAAGGATGTTCCTTCCTGATCAATTTTAATACAGGAATCAACCTCAAAAGTTCTTCTTCAACAGAAATGAAATCTGCTTTAGGGCGAGTAGATTGTGCCCCAATATCAATGATTGCAGCCCCTTCTTTAATCAT
>JABDAW010000118.1 GCA_013288905.1 Bacteroidota bacterium
CCAATTATCAAAACCTAATCTTATCTCTTTTGCAATACCAATGCGGGTGGCAATAGTCAATATTAATATTCCCAGGACAATAAGGAACTTTCATTCCGGCAGTATCTCTTGGCATCCCAAATTATATAGAAATAACACTATCCTTTTTATGGCAAATGGGGCAAGTATTATCGTTAATAGATTTATCATATTCGCAAGGATGGATCATATCAATATTAATAATTGTGTCTTTATTAATTTTAATGCTAAAGGATTTAATACCATAGCCAACATAACCAATTTTTAGGAGATAGTAACCAGGAATTACATTTGCAATTTTATAAATACCATTAACATCTGCTTCTGCGAAACAGATGGTTTTCATTCCACCGGAATCATTTAAAGATACATTAGCAAAGGGTAGCCATTCTCCATTTATTCCAATCACTTTTCCTGAAATTGATTGAGCATTCAAAGTGTTCATAATAGTAACAGCGAAAAATAATAAAAGGAATCTTGTTCTCATTCGGGATAATATATTCTGCAAAAGTATAAATTAATAAAATGATAATTCAATTTACCTTCTCTTCACATTAGGACCCAAAGCCAGCAACCGCCTCATGAATTCTTTCTTCTTGTCTGGAGAGCCATCCAATTCAATTTGACCAACTTCTGAATTATCAGTCTGACCATTTGCTTTTAATGGCATTTTCAGAATAACACAAAACGGATGATCATTATTCATCCCCGCGACTTCATGCAGATTCACAATATAAGTATTACTGATCCTCATAAAATCTTCGGGAGGCATGGCGGCTTCTATGTCGCCCAGCCCGGCAAGAACGAGAATAACAGTTTTATCAACACGATGAAGGTCGGTCACACTGCCATCCGACTTATAATAGCTGATTTCAGTAAAGAAAATCGCCCTCATTCCATGCAATGTCGGGTAAAACATTGTTGATTCTTTATAGATATATTCAATAGGAATAATGATCTGAATAGGTATTGGTATTTCTATATTTTCAATGATTTCTTCCGGCGGATTTGTTACTTTCTTTTTCATAATTGTTGTTGTTTTGAAAAATGTTTTCTATGACTTTTGTTTAATTGCTTCCTCAAAAGCCCCAATCTCCCAGGCATCTTCGAGTTTATAATCACCGATTTTCGTTCTTGCTAAGGAGACCAGATGCGCTCCATTATTTAATGCTTTGCCGAAGTCATCTGCTATGGAACGAATGTAAGTGCCTTTGCTGCATACTATCCTGAAATGCACCAAAGGCATTGCTATTCCGGTGATTTCAAACTCCTTGACGAATACTTTCTTAGCTTCCAGATTAGCAACTTTCCCTCTTCTGGCTAATTCGTAAGCCCGTTTGCCATCTACTTTCTTGGCTGAATGCTGTGGCGGGAATTGTTCTATCTCACCGATGAATTGCTTAACGGCTTCGTGAATTTGTTGTTCGGTAATGTCAGAAGTATCAAACCGCCGATTGATTTCTCTTTCCAAATCGAAGGATTCGGTGGTAGCACCAAGCAGGAATGAGCCTGTATATTCTTTCTCTTGCGCCTGAATCTGGTCAATGGTTTTGGTTAATCTTCCGGTACATATAATTAATAAGCCAGAAGCCAGGGGGTCAAGCGTACCGGCATGTCCCACCTTATCAGCCCTTGTAATATTTTTTACTTTCCGAACTAAATCGAAGGAAGTCCAGGTAAGAGGTTTATTGAATAAGAGAAGTTCTCCCTTTTCAAAATCGAAAGTCTTTGGAATCAAGATTTATTTATCAATCTGCCACCCGAAAGCCAAGGCAAGCAACAGGAATACAGCACCCACAATGATGCGGTATAAACCAAAATATTTGAAGCCATGCTTGGTGAGATATGCAATAAAGATTTTCACGGTAAAGAACGCAAAAACAAACGCCACCGCACCACCTATAGCAAGCATGTAATAATGTTCCTGATGAAAATCTTTGTAATGTTTAATCAACTTCAAACCCGTAGCACCCATCATGGTTGGAATGGCGAGAAGGAAAGAAAATTCGGCAGCTTGCTTGCGGTCAAAGCCCTTATAGATTCCGCCAAAGATAGTTGCCGCCGAACGCGAAACACCCGGAACCATGGAGATGCATTGTATCAAGCCTATGATGAAGGCACTTTTGTAAGGAATCATTTCAATGGATTCAATCTCGGATGGTTTGCCTGTCCATTTATCGAATACTATCAAGACAATTCCTCCTAATACCAAGGAAATACAAACAACAAAGGGATTCAAAAGCATATCTATTATTCCAAAATGCTCTGCCACAAAGCCAATGATGGCGGCAGGAATGAAGGCTACAATCAGTTTCAAATAAATCTCGATACTTACGAAAAAACGTTTGATGTATAAGGTCAATACTGCGAGGATGGCAGCGAATTGAATAATGATTTCGAAGTTATTTGCAAAGTCTTTGTCATGCACCACCAGCAGATATTCTGCAAGTTTCATGTGGCCGGTAGAGGAGATGGGAAGGAATTCGGTAATGCCTTCGACAATTCCAAGAATGATGGCTTGAATTAAATTCATGTCCGTTTATATTAATCGTTATTAGTTAATTGTTAATCGTTTCAGGCTAACGTTTAACGATTAATTATTAACGTTTTTTCCTCTCTTGAGGATAGCGATAATTTCAATGATATACCCTGCTACCACTACCATTGGTGCAATTACAATTCTGCGGGTAGCAAAGAGTTCGGGGTTATAAACATTAGGATCTGAAGTCCCGCCGCCTGACATTAATGCAAAGCCAAGAACGATTACTAAAACTCCAACTAACATCAGGATATAATTCTCTTTCTCGAAAGCAAAGTACTCATGTCTTGAGGGAGTTTTGACAACAGTTTTTGCCGCTGCCGGAGCTTTTGGAGTTGTTGCGGCAGTCTTTGCAGGAGGGGTATTGGTTTGTTTATTTTGATTAGCCATTATTAATTATTTATGGGTGCAAATATATATTTTTCTCTAATATAATTCATCGGAATGCAATCTCAAATACTTTTGAACTGCAAGATAGGTGCTGAAATAGGAAATCAAAATTCCCAGGATAAATATCATTCCAAAGAGTGACCCGAAAAGGATGGCATTCTCTAATTCTATTTCTAATAAATCTGGGATTTCTCTTTGACCGAGATAGATGATTCCCACGAGCAAGCCACTGGCAATTATTGCTGCTAATATTCCATTCACAATGCCTGTTTCTATGAAAGGCTTGCGAATGAAACCGCCCGTCGCTCCTACCAATTGCATGGTCTTAATCAAGAATCTTTTGGAATGTAATGCAAGCCTGATGGTGTTATTAATCAAGGCAATGGAAATAATAAAAAGCAATCCGCAAAAAATAATGAGCACCAAAGAAATCGTCTCAAGATTATCATTCATCGAGCCTACCAAAGTCTTATCATAAGATATTTCCTTGACCATATCATTCTTAAGAATATCCCTCTTTAATCGGGCAAGGCTTTCGGGGGAAGTATAGCCGGCATGGAGGTGCAGATTTATGGAAGCCGGCAAAGGATTATAATCCAGAATACCTATGAAATCATCGTTTTCGGTCTTGGCGAAGTTCTCGGCAGCTTGTTGTTTGGTAACATATTCTGCAGATTTGACGGCAGGCATCACGTCCAGGGTTTTCTTGAATTGAAGAATATCAGCCTCCTTTTGATTCTCCTTTAATATTACCATCAATTCGATTTTTTCCTTCGCATAATCAGAAAGAATCTTGCCATGAAGAGCAATGAATCCAAGCAATCCCAGCATAAATAACACCAAAGAAATGCTCACAACAGTAGAGGCATAAGAACCCCTCAACCTTCTTTTTTCAAACTTTTCTCCTTGCGATGCCATGTTTATTATTCTTTTATAGAGGGCGAAAATACATAAATTATTGGTTGTAATAATAGAATTCTCAATGGGTGTGTATGACAAATTGCACAAAAAGATGCTACCTTCATTCATATTTCTTTAACCACAGATTGCATGGATTAACACAGATTCCGTTGAATTTATTAATCCAAAATCGTATTAATCCATGCATTCTTTTGTTAAAGAAATTCCACTTGAATTTATTATTCATCGTTATTTGTAAGTATTTTTATGCAATTTATCATATACCTGCATAAGTTAGTTTCACTTTGAACCCATACACTCGTATAGATGCTTATGGAAGTTTCACTTTGGTATAATACGGTCGTATGGAAGCTTATGGAAGCTTCCATAAGTTATAATACGGTCGTACGGATGCTTATGGAAGTTTCACTTTGAACCCATACGCACGTATGGATACTTATGGAAGTTTCACTTTGGTATAATACGCTCGTATGGATGCTTATGGAAACTATCTTTGCATTCCCAACATAGAAATCAATGAAAGAGGCTATTTCCCAATCCCGTTCATACTATTTTCTATTTGCATCTTTTGTGAAATTTATCATACACCCGAGCTATATCAAATAGTGTTTGGAGCTATTTAGAAGTTTTTATTAATAAATGACAATTTATTGTACCAAAGGCTAATTATCCTTAGCACCTTGAGTAATCCATTCCAAAACCAAGGCAATACAAGAATCACTAAGTCTTCCATTTAGCGGCATTGACGGCTCGGCAGTGGTTAATTCAAAGTATAACAGTGTGGACTTCGGAGTGATTAATGTATCAACCGAACCTGTCTTTAACAAATTATAGTATGCAACACTATCCGATAAATCTAAATTCCCTCCATGAGTTGCCGCATCATGGCACCCCGCATTATTGCAGTATTGATTGAAAAGAGGAAGGATGTTTCCTTGGAAAGAAGCAATCACCGGCAGATGATAATTTGGAGCAATTGCTTCCTTTGAATCATAAGTGCAGGAAGAAACAATAGCGGTCATGGCTCCAAAGAGAATGACCGCTATTGGCTTGAATAATGACATCTTAATATTCGTACCGGAACATATTCGGAATGTTATTGTTTATCTGATAACACAACGAATTATTAGTCCAGGGGGTAACTATTCCATTAGTCAAAGCAAACTGGCTGAAATTAATTCCTTGAAACAATTTGCTGTAATCCCCGATGATATGAACATATTGCACAGTGCCCGCAACAACAGTGAAAGGCTGGGCAGGCATATTGATGGTTCTGGCAGCAGTATCAGCACCTAATTGGAAGGTGAATGGATAATTAACATGCGCGGGGTTAATCACAAAAGTGGTATCAGCCGCCATAGTATCAGCAACTCCCTGCACATTCATGAACATATATCCGAAGGAAGTATTGCCAAACCACATGCTTGGATTCTGGGTATATAACACGCTGGAAGCAAGGAAAGACGTGGGATTCCGGGCATTCGTAGCAGCATCCAAGCCAATGGTGAAGGAGATGGAAGTATAATTGCCCGCAGGAACACTGTCCACATAATAAGGCTCGGTGGCGATATTCTTCAACAAATAAACTCCTGAACAAGGGAAAGTAGTGCCATCAGATTTGTTGAGAATAATATTGGAAATGTAATACTGTCCAATGTTTAATTGGAAGTGGCGGTGATACGCATCCATTGCTATCATGCCGGAATCCACTTCATTGGTATCAATGTCGGTGTGGATGTGTAACCACAATGCTCCATTCTGAATTGCAGGAGTTGTAGTGTTATCTTTTTTCTTGCAAGACATGATAAACAGACTTGCTATTACGATTAAAATTACTGAACTATTCTTCATTATATTTTTCATATTACTTATTTTATTTGTTATTATTTAAGATTAAAAAGCATATAGACACCCTGCAAGGAAAGTCCTTTGCAATGACATTTGAGTGCCGTTGAGATTTTGATAAACCGGAATGCCATATTCCAGTTCTAAGCGAAGACCTTTGAAAGAGCATTTGTCTTTATAGAAATTAAGTCCGATATAGGCATTGACCGCCTTGCCGCCATAGTCAGAAGTATTAGAACTCGGATCATTAGGGCTTAATCTTTCAATGTTAGGATCATAGCCATTGATGCCGCTTGTATTGACACCTTCTATTCTCATGGAAGCACTCATCAAATGACAGAACTTGTATGCAAGCCATGCTGTAGCGCTGTATTGATTGCCCAGGCTATAGCCTTCGGTATTGGTATTCGTTCTGATAGTTGCATTGAGCACACCACCATAAGACCAATATTGGCTCTGCCCGATGTAGTTAATGCTTGGCATAAAATCATAAGTCCCGGAGCCAAGCTGCATGCAGTAAGGAAGGATTTGATTCACGCCTATCAAGGTACTGCCTCGCTCTGTAATAGAGCCTGTCGGAATGCTCAACCCTGCACCAATGATCAGCCGTTGCCTGTTGATGTCCATAATTTTATAGAGAGCATAAAGTTTAGCATCACCCATACCGGAAGTAGTGGTATTCATGCTTGCGTTATTCACAGTGGAGCCAACCATACCGGGCATATCTCTCATGCTGTTCAAGGCAAATGAATCCATACTCATGACCATATTATTTGATATATAATTCATCACCCCCATCACAGTCAGATTGTCAGTGATACTATACATCAGCATGAACATGTGCATTTCCATTGTCATCTTATCGGGAGCCATTGCGAATGTTTTAAAGATGGTATTATCATCAACACTTTTAGTACCCATAAGATTGCCCTTCATTGTCGTATTCATGTATGTATAGTCTATGGTCCATTGCCCTTTTCCATGGACATGGTCAGTCATTATTCCCAATGGGGCATGACCGTCAGGACGGCAGCAATCATAAGGACAATGAAGCGTGTCCATCATGGTCTGTGCATTTGATTTGATGTTTGCGAAAATGCTTATCGCAATAAATATTATAACTATTTTACCTTTCATTTTTAATGTATCTGTGTTAATAAAAGAATTATTAATAGATAAGAGATAATCACCATCAGGAATAATTTTTATTCCATCCATGCCATCTCCTATCCTTCGTCCCTCATGAGGAGGGCAAATACATTATACCAAAGGCGGATGGAAAACTTTTGTGATATTATTATAAGAGGAACCCTCCAGATAAGGAGAGTTTATCTTTGAAACCAATACAGGTAAGTTTGCTGTGATAATCGCAGCCTCATGACTGATGTTGATATATTCTTCAAGATTAATCCTCAAAGAGGTCTGCGGCTTAGAATCCTCGCTGGCGGTCTTCTTCAATTCCTTTTGAAGATGGCATTTCCCATTACAGTGCATCATAGGTTTATCTTTGTTTTCGCAAAGGGCGGCAGCAATGTAATTTTTGTTGACAGCGTAATTAATATAAGGAGTAAAAGGGCGCATCATCACCACCAGGTAAAACACCAGCAGGCTTATTGCAAATATACTCTTCATTTTTTTCACGGTGCAAAGATAAGAA
>JABDAW010000119.1 GCA_013288905.1 Bacteroidota bacterium
CGAGCCTTCGATTTTCTTTCCAAACGCATCGAATGTGTCCGGAATTTTTTGTTGAAAGGACCGATAATATATGCCTTAATTATATAGGACCAAAAACCTTGCTCATTCAAAACAGGGTCTATGTGATGCACGATTTTTGCGTGTGCTTCCGGCAATTCGCTCCAGTGAATTGAGGCACGATAATGATGTGCGGTGTGCAAGCCATTGTTGAATAACATCCAGTTGGTGCTCTTGCTCACGAAGTTTCTGGAATGATTCCATTGCGACTCTTCGTCGGCATGAACATGTTGAATATAATTGAAGACGAGGACAGCGAAAAGGGCGAATTGCTGGGGGATCAAGACATAAACAATCGCCTTGCGCCAATTCAAAAACAAGCAGATGCCAATGAAGATTCCCAAGGCAACATATTGCCCGATGGCGGTATAAAATTCGCCTCTCTTATTCTTCCAAAGATGGCGCAAATGCTGGGCGATAGGGTGTTGCTGAAAGTAGCTGCTGATGCTCGGATAGCTCAACAAAGTGAAGGCATTATTCTTCTCGCTGATGCGGTAAGTAATGGTATAGTCGCCTTCGCGGTTATTGAATTTGTGGTGATTTTTGTTGTGTGTCGGAGTCCATGCAAAGGCAGGAAATCCATAGAATAAAGTGATCCAATAATCGGTAACGTGGTTAAGAAAATCATTCTTCCAAATCGGAACATGATTGTGGTTGTGAGCCGTCACAGCGCAGGTTACGGCGAGGTACAGGGAGATAATATAGATATACCAATGGAAGCCGAAATTCCATTGGATGAACAACACTGCTGTCGTAATCGCCAGGAAAATTAGTGTTTTGATATCTGCTTTAAATTTTAACATGGTACATTATTTTTATTTGTGATGAAGACAATCTTTCATCGTTGCAAAGATACAAAATCATGGGGAATAGTGAAAAACGAAGAGTGAAAAGTGAAGAGTAATGTTCGAAGATTTTTCACTGATCACTATTCACTATTCACTGACCAAATCATATATTTGCGCCCCGAACAAAGGAAATAATGGCTAAGAAAAAAGATAAAGACGAACCTAAACCGATTCATCATAAAGTTGAATTACCGCAGAATCTCATCCCTGTAAACGGGATGTATGAGAATTGGTTTTTGGACTATGCTTCTTATGTAATCTTGGAACGTGCCGTGCCATACATAGATGATGGATTGAAGCCTGTACAGCGGCGTTTGATGCATTCTTTGCATGATTTGGATGATGGCAGATATAATAAAGTTGCCAATGTAATCGGGCATACAATGAAGTATCATCCCCATGGCGATGCCTCTATTGGCGATGCTTTGGTGCAGATGGGGCAGAAGGATTTATTGATTGATACACAAGGTAACTGGGGGAATATTTTTACTGGTGATAATGCAGCGGCTCCACGTTATATCGAAGCACGGTTATCGAAGTTTGCTTTGGAAGTTTTGTTTAATGACAAGACGACTGTTTGGCAATTGTCTTATGATGGCCGTAACCGCGAGCCGGTAACGCTTCCAGCGAAGTTTCCTTTGCTGCTTGCGCAAGGTGTTGAAGGAATTGCTGTTGGTCTTGCCTGTAAGATATTGCCTCATAATTTTATTGAATTGATTGAAGGTTCTATAGATATTATTCGTGGCAAGACAACGAATATTATGCCTGATTTTATTACCGGAGGAACAGCAGATTTCTCTAAGTATAATGAAGGCATGAGAGGCGGAAAAGTCAGGGTGAGAGCGAAGATTGAGAAGCGCGACAAGAAAACTTTGGTGATAAAAGATATTCCATTTGGGACGACGACCGTATCTCTTATTGATTCGATTCTTACTGCGAATGAGAAGGGGAAAATAAAGATTAAAAAGGTTGAGGATAATACGTCGAATGTTGTAGAGATAGTCATTCTCCTTCATCCTGATTCTTCTGAAGACCTTGACAGATCAATAGATGCGCTCTATGCCTTCACTGATTGCGAAGTTTCTATTTCACCGAATGCCTGCATCATTAGGGATGATAAACCAATGTTTATTACCGTTAATGAAATGCTCAAGATATGTACTGACAATACCATTCAGCTTCTTAAAAGAGAATTAGAAATTGAAAGAGATGAGCTGGAAGAAAACTGGCATTTCTCCTCTTTGGAAAAGATATTTATTGAGAAAAGAATCTATCGCGACATTGAAGAATGCGAGACTTGGGAAGCTGTTATTGCCGCTATTGATAAGGGTTTGCGTCCTTATAGAAAATTGTTGCATCGTGATTATACTGAAGAGGATATTGTTGCATTAACAGAAATAAAGATTAAGCGTATCTCTAAATTTGATGTTAAGAAAGCCGATGAATACATCAAAGGAATCGAACAGAAGCTGCTTGATGTCGAGCATAATCTCAATCATCTTAAGGACTATGCGATTGCATGGTATAAGAACCTCCTCAAGAAATATGGCAAAGGAAAAGAACGGAAGACAGAGATAGCTGCATTCGAGACTATCAATGCAATAGAGGTTGTGGTTGCAAATCAGAAACTCTATGTTAATCGTGAAGAAGGTTTTGCAGGATATGGCATGAAGAAAGATGAATATGTTTGCGATTGTTCTGACATAGATGACATCATCGCATTCTGTAAAGATGGAACGATGCGAGTTGTGAAGGTTGCCGAAAAGGCTTATGTGGGTAAGGATGTAATTCATATTGCTGTCTTCAGAAAGGGCGATGAGAACACTACTTACAACATGGTTTATCAGGATGGACCGAAAGGAAATATTTATATCAAAAGATTCACAGTTGAAAGTATTACCAGAGATAAAGAATACAATCTTACCAAAGGAACTAAAGGTTCCAAGGTCCTTTATTTCACAGTGAAGCAGGATGCCAACGCTGATATAATTACCATTCATCATAAACCAAAACCTCGTCTTAGGAATCTTATTTTTGACTTTGATATGAATGATATGGAGGTTCGAGGAAGAAATTCCATCGGTAATATCCTTACCAGAAATCCTGTTGCCAAGATTGTTCGCAAGAGAGATCAAACAGGCGTGGGAAGCAGCGTTCCAGATACTAATGGTCTTGAAGAAACTGTCTCAAATACATTGCCTATAGCTCCAGATGAAACTCCTTTGATTAAGCCTGCCAAGAAAACGCTGTCTGATTTATTAGACAATAAAACAAAGAAAAATACGAAGGATGCAGAGGATGATAATTCTCAAGCTTCATTGTTTTAATCTTGATCTTTCTGATAGTTTATGAATAATACAAATGTAACAGAGAATGCGGTATTAAAGATTAATAGAAACCGCCTTCGTCAAGCAATAAACATCATCGAAATTTATAATCCCAACAAGGCTCTTAATGATTTCCTTCGTGGATTTTATAATAAAAATAAGAACATTGGTTCTGCGGACAGGAAGCATTTGTCGAATTTATTGTATCAATATTTTCGTCTTGGAAAAAACTTTCAAGACCTTACCATTGAAGAGAAAATCAGCATCTCCTTGTTATTCGGGAACAATGAACGAAAAGCCTTTGTTGAATTTATGATAAATGAATATTCATCATTTGTACCTACCCATTTATTGTTGCCTATCGAAAAGAAAATCGATTTGGTGAGGATGAAATATCCAAGCTTTTCAATGACGAAATTATTTCCATTCAGCCGTTACCTCTCTGTTTTCAATGATGTTGATTTATTCATTCAATCACATCTTCAGCAACCCAATGTTTGGATACGAATCAAGAAGGATAAAATTCAAGAAGTCATCGCTGAAATTAATGAAGCGGGATATGAGTACGAAATTGCTCCATTTGCTGATACCTGCATTTGTTTCTTAAAACATTATCCGCTTCATGAACTTCAAAATTACCATAGTGGTAATTTTGAAATTCAGGATGCAGGGTCGCAACTTACCGGCAATTATTTTAAACCAAATCCTAATGAAATATGGTGGGATGCCTGCTCGGGTTCCGGTGGCAAGAGCCTTATGTTAATTGACCGTGAGCCGTCGGTTTCATTGTTGCTTACAGATATTCGTGAATCAATTATTAAACATTTGCAAGAACGATTTGAGAGGTCTAAAATCAAAAATTTCAAAACCTTGACTGCTGATTTATCCATGCCTCATCCTGTTGATATTCCCTTTGAATTCTTCGATGGAATCATCCTTGATGTCCCGTGCAGTGGCAGCGGAACATGGGCTGCGACTCCTGAAATGTTGGTTTCATTTGATATAGAATCTCTTTCCAAACATCATAAAATTCAGACCACTATCGCCCAGCATGTATTGCCTTATCTAAAGACCGGGAAGCCACTTATCTACATCACTTGTTCGGTGTATAAACAGGAGAATGAAGATGTCGTAAATTTTCTTTGCACTCATTTCAACATGACATTGGAGAGCAAGCAAATTGTAGAAGGATTCAGATATGGGGCTTCCACATTCTTTGTGGCAAGACTTCTGAAGAATTAGGAATTAAAAATTAGTAATTAGGAAAATAAATCGTAAATCAAGGATATGTTAGAAATAAAGAAATCGCAAATACCCCGTTCAGGACAAGGATTATGGACAAAGGAGGACATCAAAAAGGGTGATGTAGTGTGTGAATATACGGGAGATAAAATCACCTGGAAGGAATGCACGCGGAGGAATGATACCCAGGAAAACCATGGAGGATATTATTTTTTTATTAATGCCAGGAATTGTGTGGATGCACAGTATGATCTGACTTCGATGGGGCGATATGCCAATGATGCTGCAGGATACACGCGAGTAGCCGGCTTGCGCAATAATTGCAAATATGAAGTTCGCAAGGGAAAACCATATATCATCGCCACCAGAAATATTAAAGAAGGCTCTGAAATATTTGTGAGCTATGGCAAGAGTTATTGGAAGACAATGGAGGCGGCTTTCAAGAAACTGGCGGCGGAATAATATTTTTTATCTTATCAAGGTCAGAAAGCCCTTGTAGGAATAGGGTTTTCCAGCGAGGTCGTTGAAGGTGGAGAGATAATAATAGGTGCCGTCGGAGGCTTGCATGAGTGTTCTTAATAAGTATTTTTTCTTGGGTTAATTACATATTCCAAACCAAAGCCAAAACCATAATTGCTGAAATTATTTGGAAATAAATTCGGGTCAGAAATTGAGGATTGAAGATTCAATCGCCATTCAAGAAAGAGAATAAAATTTCTTGAAATATTAAAATCAATTCCGATATTCACATTGAAAGATAAATATGGTCCAATTCCTGAATCAGAAAGGCTATTTCCAGGAGAGGGATATTGAAAGGTTTTGGAACTTAATAAATCAATGTTGGGTCCGGCTTCAAGGTATATGAACTTTATATCATATCTCAGATAAACCGGCACGGAATAATAATTACAAAATATATTGAATGGCTCATTAACCCAACTGTATCCGAGATGCATACTACCTTGATATACTGGAAAATCAGCTTCACAAAATCTTTGCATATAATAAAAGCCTGTTTCAATAGAGAAATTTGATTTATTAATTTGTTGGACCACTTGAAGTCCTACATTAGTAGCATCGAAAATATATTGATAGGGTCCTTGTTTATTAAAATAGGTTTCGTTGTTAATTTTTATTCCGAGCTTTGTATAATTCAAGGTGTCTTGAGATCTTGCATTCCAATATGTGAAGAGGAAAATGGATACTATAATAAGGAGTGTTCGCATTGGGAATTCTTTCTTGATTTGAGATGCAAAGTTATGGAATTCGTCTTGGAATAGGAAACAAGTAATTTTAGATATTACCTTTGGGGTTGAAGATTTTAATGGTAAAGTAAGCTGTTTGCTGCCTAAAACAAGCATGCACAGGTCTAAAAGTGCTTATTCATGATTCAAAGTAGCTCCTGCATTTTCAAAAGTTGCTCTTGCATTTTCAAAAGTTGCTCCTACATTTTCAAAAGTAGCTCTTGCATTTTGAAAAGTTTTTGGGATGCGCTGTAAATGAGCACATATTGAAGTTAAGGAAGTTCCCTCCTGATTTAAAGAATTTCAGCCATAATTCCCAATTTCTCCGTTTTTCGCCCAAAATGCTTCCTCATTTTCAAAAGTAGCTCCTGTAGGTCGTAAAGTTTCTCTTGCAATTTCAAAAGTTGCTCCTGCATTTTCAAAAGTTGCTCCTGCATTTCAAAAAGTTTTTAGACTTAATTCTCCGGTTTTCGACCTTTTTCCAATAATTTGGAAAGCATCAGAAAAAAATATTAAAAGAATTATTTGCCTGGAATTGGAAAATTCAAAACAAAGTATTATCAAGATTACTAAAGCACTTTCTTATATTATAATTATTCACCGCAATGAAACAAAGTAAGTCCTGCAATAGGGCTCTCGGTAATCGTTCCGATACGGATGGATTTATTGCTTGCTGCCTGACGCAAAATATCTGAAAAATAGAATGCTACCGAGCCGGTGAAATGAGTAATTACTTCTGTATGTTTGGAATATTTGCAGACTTGATAATTGAAGAAATCGGTGAAGGAATCATAAATCAAATTAGCAATAAATGGATGTTCGCGATGGCGCAAAAGGAAGGGCACGAAGGAGGCGAGATACCTGTTTGCAAAGGGTTTTCCATAGACATTATCCAGAAATATTTCGTTGGAGAGATGATAGGTATTAGCGAAAAGTTCATAAATATCTTTGGGCAATTCTTTTTCAAAATAATGCTTCAAAAACTTCTTGCCGATATGAGCGCCACTGCCTTCATCGCCAAGAATATAGCCGAGAGAGGGAACATTTTCGATAATATTTTCTCCGTCATAGAAGCATGAATTGGAGCCTGTACCAAGGATTGCAGCTATGCCGGCATCATGCTGACATAAGGAACGGGCGGCGCCCAGCAAATCGTGATTCACAGTAATGTTTGCATTAGGGAAGTTGGCTGATAGGGCTTTGCGAACAGTGTTTTTATTCTCTTCAGAAGAACATCCGGTGCCGTAATAAAATACTTCATTGACATCAAGATTATTTATTTTCGAAGCAATGTCAACCTTCACGAAGTCCGCTATTTCATTGGTGTTTTGAATGAAGGGATAGATGCCTTTGCTTCGGAATTGGTGAATCTTTTTTTCATTATCCTCCAATCTCCAATCGGTTTTTGTGGCACCGCTGTCAGCAATTAAGATCATTGGGAATAAGGGTATAGGGGTATAGGGGTATAAGGAAATAAGGGTGTAAAGGTATAAGGGAATAGGG
>JABDAW010000120.1 GCA_013288905.1 Bacteroidota bacterium
TCCATTTTCTGTTCTTGAAACAAGATGACTAAGATTGAGTTCTTGTTTTAAGAATTTGAACAACACTTCTATATCCCAGCGTCGTTTATAAATAAAAGTTATGTCATAAGCCGCCAATTTTTCTATGTTGGAGAGGAAATAAATTTCTTCTCCGGTTTCATCTACTGTTGCTATAATGAGTCTCATTGGGACTAAAATCCATTTATGGTCGCTTCGCAGATACACAATGTAATCTTTTTTTATTGTAACAGTAGCGTTTTTAGGTTTACTCTGCAATTTGTTTTCTGAAACTATTTTATAGTGTGCATCTGTATTTAATCGGGTGACAAACTGAATATTTTCGTTGGTGAATTCAACAAATGTTCCTCTCTTTTGAACACCCCTGTCAAAGACTACAATATCCTCTGATTTGGGCTTATGTTGAAAGATTGCTTTGGGTATGGTTTTCTCTTCACTAAAAGATTCCTGATTCATAAAATAGATACATGACAAGGCAGCGAACCTTTCATTCCAATAGTAAATTTCATCTGTCCTTTATTAGTCTTAGTTCCCACTTTCATTCCCCAATTAACAAACACCGCCGACACCGCTACCATCGTACTGTCAAAACGGGTTATTGCTTTTCTTTCATTCAACAAATGAGAAAATTTCTCAAAGAGCAGCAAGAAAATTCTCTCGAAAATTAAGATAAAAAATACAACTCCCATTTCTTAAATTATCACTGGTTGTTGGTATCTCTTCGTTACTTTACTATTTTCGCCCCCTCAAAAGAAAAATAGTCCTATGAAGAATCTCAAAAGTGCCATTCCAATATTTATTAAGTTTTGTAAGATTTGTATCCCGGTCTTGTTTATAATTCAAAACTCCTCTGCCCAGGAATTAACCCAGATTGTTACCGGAAGAATCGTTGATAAAGTTACTCAGAGTCCTTTACCTGGCGCCACTATCGCTGCCATTAAGGATTCCTCAATTTTAGCAGGGGCATCGGCAGATATTAATGGTTATTTTCATCTTGATAATATCCCTGTTGGTCGTCAGACTTTCAGGGTTTATTTTGTTGGCTATACATCTATGACCTTGTCGGATATTATTGTAAGTTCGGGCAAACAATTAGTCCTTAACCTGGAGATGGAAGAGAGTGTTATACAGATGAAAACATTTGAAGTTACTGCCACCGATAAAACTGGTGCTATTAATGAAATGGCTTCAGGAAGTGTCCGTACATTCAATACCGAAGAGACCGAGAGATATGCCGGCAGTCGCGGAGATCCTGCTCGTATGGCATCGAATTTTGCAGGTGTCCGGGGAGATGATGACTCAAGGAATGATGTTATTATCAGAGGCAACTCTCCTATAGGTCTTCTATGGCGACTGGACGGGGTAAATATTCCGAACCCGAATCATTTCGCAACACCCGGTACTACTGGCGGTCCGGTCTCAATGCTTAATGATAAAACCCTTGCTACTTCTGACTTTTATACTGGGGCATTCCCGGCTGAATATGGTAATAGTATTGCAGGCGTTTTTGATCTCAAGATGCGTTCAGGAAATACTGAGAAGAATGAATTCACCGGGCAGTTTGGTTTTCTTGGAACGGAGCTTCTTGCCGAAGGACCTATCAATAAAACTGATCATTCTTCTTATCTTGTTTCCTTTCGTTATTCTTCTTTGGAATTATTCAGTAAGATGAATATCAACATCGGTACTGATGCGGTACCGAACTACATGGATGGTGCATTCAAGTTGAATTTTCCCACGGCACTTGGGACGTTTGCTATCTTTGGCATCGGAGGAAAAAGTCATATAGACATTATTGTAAGCAAAGATACAACGCCTACACAGCAACTGTATGGTGATCAAAACCGTGATCAATACTTTGCTACAAATATGGGGACAATCGGTGTATCACACATCTATCAGATTAATCCTTCTTCTTATACACACCTCACACTCTCCGCATCTACCGCCAATACCAATGCGCAAGACCTTTTGGTCAACCGAGATTCAGGCTCCTATCGTATAGCTTCTATTGAACCTATTCTTGGTTATAATTTTACCGAGCAAAAGGTTTCTCTTTCCTTCACTTATTCTAAGAAATATTCAGCAAAGAATAGCATGAAACTGGGGATATATGCTGATAAGTATTTTGAAAATCTTCTTGACACCAATTTTAATCTCGTTACCGAACATTGGGATAGCAGAGAAGACTTTATCGGCACAACTTATCTCTTACAACCCTTTATTCAATGGCAATACAAGCCTACTGACAACCTTACTTTTAATGCCGGCATTCATGGAATGTATTTCCAGGAAAGCAATAGCAAATCCATCGAGCCACGCTTCGGTGTAAAGTATAATCTCACAAAGAAGCAGACGCTTGGTTTATCTTTTGGAAACCATAGTCAGTTGCAACCAACTTATCTTTATTTCCAACATGTCTATACTCCTGACAGTAATTTTTCAATGCATAACAGGAACATGGATTTCAGTCGAAGTGATCATTTTGTTCTTTCCTATGATGTGATTTTTGGCAATAATATGCATCTGAAAGTGGAGACCTATTATCAATATCTTTATAACATTCCGGTTACTTCATATTCATCCTCTTATTCATTGCTTAATGAAGGGACCAACTATGACAGATTCTTCCCGGATAGCCTGGTAAACAAGGGAACCGGAACTAATTACGGTCTTGAAGTAACCATTGAAAAGTTTTTCAGCAACAGCTTCTTTTATATGTTTACAGGTTCCTTGTATAATTCAAAATATAAAGGCAGTGATGGCATAGAAAGAAGCACGGATTTCAATGGAAACTTCGCAACAAATCTACTGGTAGGCAAAGAATATAAATTTGGCAAGAAGAAACTTTCAGTCCTTAATATAGGTGGTAAAATAACGTACGCTGGCGGGCATTTATACTCACCTGTAAATGATTCTGCATCGAATGTAATAAAGCAAGAAGTGATTGTTGATTCCTTAAGAAACTCAGAACGTTTCCGAAACTATTTCAGGGTAGATGCAAAGATAGGATTGCGATTTAACAGGAAGAAAGTAGCGCATGAAATAGGACTTGATTTGGTAAATATTTTTAATACCAAGAATATTCTGGCTCTTATCTATGCACCGAATCCACTTACCCCTGCGGCAGACCCGATGGTTCAAGAATATCAGTTGGGTTTCCTTCCGATCTTTTATTATAAGATAGATTTTTAGCTTTAGGTATAAAATAAAGAAACCACAAATTTCACGAATAAAAATCTCAATTCGAGAAACTTGTGGCTTCTTAGTTTTAAAACTATTCTTTAGTAACGGTAATAATCCGGCTTGTAAGGACCATCAACAGTAACACCGATATAATCTGCTTGTTCCTTGGTCAAAGTATCGAGAACAACACCTATCTTCTCTAAGTGAAGACTCGCTACCTTCTCATCTAATTGCTTTGGCAGTGTATAAACTTCGTTCTTGTAATTCTTATGATTAATCCAAAGCTCCAACTGCGCCAAAGTCTGATTAGTAAAGGAGTTTGACATCACAAAAGAAGGATGCCCGGTAGCACATCCAAGGTTCACCAAACGACCTTCTGCAAGTACCAGAATCTCTTTCCCATCAATGGTATAAAGATCAACTTGAGGCTTCACGGTATTCTTAGTATTACCATGATGTTTATTCAACCAAGCCATATCTATTTCATTATCGAAGTGCCCGATATTACAAACAATAGCTTTATCTTTCATGCTCTTGAAATGACGATCAACAATGATATTCTTATTACCCGTAGCTGTAACAATAATGTCAGCTTCCTTCACAGCATCATCCATTTTCTTCACTTCATAACCGCTCATAGCAGCTTGAAGCGCACAAATCGGGTCTATCTCAGTAACAATAACACGAACGCCTGAATTACTTAAAGACTCTGCAGAACCTTTCCCTACATCTCCGAAACCAGCCACCACAGCCACTTTGCCAGCCATCATAATATCTGTTGCACGACGAATAGCATCTACCAAAGATTCGCGGCAGCCATATTTATTATCAAACTTCGACTTAGTAACAGAATCATTAACGTTGATACATGGCAGCGGTAAAGTTCCTTTAGTCATTCGCTCATACAAACGATGAACACCAGTGGTTGTTTCTTCAGAAATACCTTTGATAGCAGCAACCAATTCAGGATAGCGATCAAGTACCATGTTGGTCAAATCGCCTCCATCATCAAGAATCATATTTAATGGCTTGCCTGCTTCACCAAAAAATAAAGTCTGCTCGATGCACCAATCAAATTCCTGCTCATTCATCCCTTTCCATGCATAAACAGAGATCCCTTTTGCAGCAATCGCAGCGGCAGCATGGTCTTGGGTGGAGAAAATATTACAAGACGACCAAGTAACTTCGGCACCCAGTTCAGCAAGTGTCTCAATCAAGACAGCCGTCTGAATTGTCATGTGAAGACAACCAGCAATTCTCGCTCCCTTCAAAGGTTTAGAAGGACCAAACTCCTTACGCAACGCCATCAATCCCGGCATTTCTGCTTCGGCAAGATGGATTTCTTTTCTTCCCCATTCGGCTAAGGAGATGTCTTTAACTTTGAATTTTACAAATTCATTTGGTCGTGTTCCGACCCCTTTTTCAATACCTGTTTCTAACATTAGTTCTATTATTTATTAATTTCGCCGCAAAATTACAACATTGCATGGAGATTACCAAAGATAATATTTATTAAACTGAATGAACATCCTTAAAACCCTAAACCCAAACATTTCGATAGCCCTGTTAAAAATCGAACAGAATACTGATTATTCCCTATTGATAAAAGATAACAAGAGCATTGAGGATATTGTAAATGCCGCCCATAAAAGCCATATTAGGAAGCAACAATTGTTTGCCGCAAGGTATCTTCTGCAAGAACTCACGAATGATTCTAATCCTTATAATATTGCATATACCGATCATGGCAAACCCTTTATTAAAGACTCCGAATGGGAAATATCCATTTCCCATTCCCAAGATTTTATTGCATTAATTTTGAGTAAGGACAAGAAGGTAGGTATTGATATTGAAGTCATAGATCCAAGAATATTCAGGATAGAAAGGAAGTTTTTAAGAGAAGATGAAAAAGCATTTATAAGCCCCGATCATTACGTGGAACAACTTTATATCATCTGGTCAACAAAAGAAGTTTTGTTTAAGATTCATGAAAAAGGAGGCTTGATATTTAAGGAAAATATACGGGTTCATCCCTTTAACTATCAATTGCAGGGAACTCTTGATGCTGATATAATTATTAACAATCATCATAAAACTTTTTTGGTAAAGTATGAGCTGATTAATAAACTCATCCTTGTTTATTCAATGGATCAATAACATAGTGAGAAAAACGAATTGAAGTAAAAAGTTCACACCACCTTGTTACGAAAAACCTCAAGGGAAGAGGGTAATAAAAGAATTTAATATTTACTTTTTATAATTTCTTTTCTGCCAATAATAAACCGGTATTCCGAGCAAGACAATTATAAGACCCGGATATGCGAATGTTGGTTTGTTGATGAGCAGGTCAATACATATTGCAGCGGCAATAATAATGTATAAAGCTGGAAGAAAGGGATAGCCCCAAGCCTTGTATGGACGCGGTGTATCGGGTTGCTTCCTTCGCAGGATAAAGATGCCGCCGATGGTGAGAATGTAAAACAAGAGAGCTGCAAAAATGATATAATCAAGAAGTTGTCCATACGTACCCGATAGACATAATATGCTTGCCCAGATACATTGAAAAATGAGTGAGTTTGCGGGTACATCTTTACTGTTCAGGATGCCTGCTTGCTTGAAGAATAGCTGGTCTTTCGACATGGCATAATAGACTCTTGCGCCAGCTAAGATTAAGCCATTGTTGCAGCCAAAGGTGCTGACCATTATCAATGCCGCCATGACATATACTCCAATGTTGCCGAATATCATCGAAGTAGCTGCCGTTCCTACCCTGTCGGCGGTTGCAAATTGGATACCATGACCCATTACATCAGTGGCATTCGGTGTTCCATGCATCGGTAAAACCATGATGTAAACAAGGTTTGCAAGGATATAAATAATCGTTACAATAGAGGTTCCGAAGAAGAGGGCAAGAGGAATATTCTTTTGTGGGTTTTTAATTTCCCCGGCAATGAAGGTAACGTTGTTCCAGGCATCGCTTGAGAACAGGCTGCCCACCATCGCAACACCCATCGCAACAAGGATTCCCATACCTGTCAATGGTATTACAGAAAGCACTCCATTATCATCTGCAGTCGTTTTTGATGCATCCCAAAAGCCATTTAAGTTGACCGTAAACATAGAACTCCTGGAGCCGACAATTATTCCACAAATGATTAATCCAAAGAGAGCCAAAAGCTTTGTAGAAGTAAAGAATGTCTGAATGGTTTTACCAAGGTTAACACCTCGAATGTTGGTAATGGTCAATAAAACTATTGTCGAGATGGCGAATAGTTGACCTCTGCTAATATTGAACTTATCAGGACGATCCATAATGTAGTTATAATAAGAAAAACTTCGGACAATTCTATCCAACCCGATAGCCGGAAAAAACACCGAGGTGAACTTAGCAAAAGCCACAGCTACGGCGGCAATAGTACCGGTTTGAATTACCATAAATAAAGTCCAGCCATAAGCAAAACCGGCTAATGGATTGTATGCTTCACGAAGATAAACATACTGTCCGCCGGCTTTCGGCATCATACCTGCAAGTTCGCCATAACTCAATGCCGCAATGATTGTAACCAAGCCTGTAATGAGCCATACGAGCATCATCCAGCCACTTCCTCCGACAGTCCTTCCTATGTCGGCACTGACGATAAAAATTCCAGAGCCAATCATCGAGCCAGCCACTATCATTGTTGAATCAAATAATCCGAGGGATCGTTTAAATTGCGTTGGTGTTTTTTCTTCCATAGCTATTTTTATTGTTTTAGGGTGCCAAAACTACTTATTCCCAAGAAAACAAACAGACTCTTCATCGTCGTGTTGCTGCGCCTAAAAAGTCGCAATCACAAGACAATGAAAGAAATT
The DNA here is from genome assembly GCA_013288905.1 of Bacteroidota bacterium. Lineage (GTDB taxonomy): Bacteria > Bacteroidota > Bacteroidia > AKYH767-A > JABDAW01 > JABDAW01. Next base: position 7,057 of record JABDAW010000120.1, read on the forward strand.
AGAAGCCCTTCAATATAGAAAACCGGATTGGTGAAAAGCTCCAGTATATTCCTGGTAAATATCATCCTCTTCACCAACATTAATTTCAAGATATTCGCCATGATGTTTCTATTTATTTAATGAATGATAATTAG
>JABDAW010000121.1:0-5923 GCA_013288905.1 Bacteroidota bacterium
TAAGGATATGTTGAGGACGAAGGTACCGGCGAGTATTACGCTGGGGCAGGCAATGCTGGAGTCGGATAACGGGAATAGTAAACTGGCGAAGAATGCGAATAATCATTTTGGGATTAAATGCCACAATGGCTGGACTGGCGCGACTTACAACATGGATGATGATGCCAAGAATGAATGTTTCAGGAAGTATAAAACGGTTTTGGATTCTTATGATGATCATTCGGATTTCTTGAGGAACTGGACTCATTATGCTTTCTTATTTGAATTGAAAAGTACTGATTATAAAGGCTGGGCAGAGGGTTTGAAGAAGGCTGGGTATGCTACCAGCCCAACTTATGCGAAAGATTTGATAAAGATTATTGAGGATAATAAATTGTATGAGATGGATAAATTATTGAAGATGCCGGAGAAGGAAGCGGAGGTAGCAGAGAAGGAAAATCCCAAGAAGATTGAGCCTCCCGCTATTCCTGCTAAAACAAGTTCCAACCCTCCTAAAACACCTGCTATTACTGATAAATCAAGCAATGTTCCAATAAAAAAGAATGAACCAATTTCTTCCAAAGGAGCACCTGTTTTGTTGAATAATGAAGTGAAATATATTGTGGCGTCGAAGGGTGAAACATTCTATAAGATTGCAAAGGAAAATAATGTGAATGTCGGGGAGCTTTATACCTATAATGATTTAGGAAAGGATGCGATATTAAGCCCGGGTCAAATGGTTTATCTTCAACCAAAACGAAATAGTGCTTGTGTGCAATATCATATTGTAAAAGCTGGGGAGACGATGTATTCTATCTCGCAGGAATTCGGGATTAAACTGAAGATGCTTTATAAAAAGAATTTGATGAACCTTGGCACCGAACCTGTCGTGGGACAAAGGCTTTGGTTGAAGGCTAACAAGAAAGAGGGAGAAAAGTAGAAGTCTATTACAAAAAATGGGGGCTAATACAACAACACTGTTTATTATTCAGTTGGAGGAGGTGCTATTTAAATCGCTAATCCTGAATAGTCAGGATTTAGCGGCTTTATAAACAGACAGAAACCAAAAAAGGTCTCTATAAATTTGGTTGTGGAGTCGTTCTTAGGTAATGTTTTATGACCTTGTGTCCTTTAGGGAATTTCGCAGGAATATCTTCTGTCTTAATAGAATTTATTACGATGCAATCTTCACCATTATTCCAGTTAACAGGGGTGGCAACGCTATAATAGGAGGTCAGTTGGAGGGAATCTATGACCCGTATAAGCTCTTGAAAATTCCGTCCCGTAGAAGCAGGATAAGTAAGCATCAGCTTGACCTTCTTATCCGGACCAATGATGAAAACAGAGCGCACGGTCATCTTATCATTCGCGTTGGGATGAATCATATCATAGAGATTAGCGACCTTCTTATCGGGGTCGGCAATCAATGGAAAGTTCACGGTACAATGTTGTGTTTCATTGATGTCATTAATCCAGGATTTGTGGTCCTCAATGCCGTCAACGCTGATTGCAATCATCTTTACATTCCGTTTATCGAACTCATGTTTTAGTTTAGATGCCATACCCAATTCGGTAGTGCAGACAGGGGTATAATCAGCAGGATGTGAGAATAATATTCCCCAGGAATTTCCGAGCCATTCGTGGAAATCGAGAGTGCCTTCGGTGGTTTCTGCTGTGAAGTTTGGCGCTTCATCGCCTAATCTTATTGTCATGTTATTATGTATTTATTTATTTATTTGAATTGATTAATCGGGTGCAAAATTATAAAACTATTGTGAAATATTTTACTAACGTGTTACCTTTTGGAAATGACGCGACGGTCCGGAGTTTCGTTCGAATGAAACCCAGGTCTGATGCCAATGAACTGAACATTCAGACGAAGATATTGAACTTTCTTGCCATGAACGCAAGTTTCGTTCGAACGAAAACCAATATCGTTCGAACATTACCCAAAGGTAACGCGTTACTATTGGAAGGATTCTTAAGTTTTTTAAAAACCATTCCGACGAAAACCATTTTCAACGGAACGAACCGACCTGCCATTGGAACAGAATCGAAAGTTGAGGGGCTGTTTTTTGGGGGCATGACTGGAAATTTATACCTTAATATAAGGAGTGCAGAATTTGAATATTCCAAAGATTCCATACTTTTGCTGCTTAAAGGGACTTGATATTCATTAATAAAAATTTTTGAACGATGAGAAAAATTATTACAATGGTAGTGGCATTTGCCTTGATTGGCTTGGGTGCACAAGGACAAGTAAAATTTGATAAAACAAATACCTGGAGAATTGGAGTTGGTCCTGGTACCCAACAAACAAGTGACGGTGGGTATATTATGGCTGGAACTGTTTTTGTTCCCGTTTATGAAAATGACACTATTTTTGATGGTGATGTATTTCGTTTAGGAGTAATTAAAACCAACGCTTATGGGGATACATTATGGACAAAACTCATTGGTATTGGTGCAGACACTAACAACCTTAATACCTCCTGGGGATATGCAATTGGTCAATTCCCTGATGGTAGTTATATTATAGTTGGTGATAATGAATATCTGGGTTCTACCAATTTATCATTTACAAAATTAGATAGTAATGGAAATATTCTTTGGGCAAAATCATCGGATCTGCATGGCGATGGTATCGGTATAAGTGATGCCATTATGACTACTGATGGAAAAATGGCTATGGTTGGAACACTAATAATAGATGCAAATAATAATTATGAACAATGTTTTCTAATGGTAATAGATACTACTGGCAATGAAACAGCAGGTGGAAATTATGGATTGGCAAGTTGGGATAACACCTATTTATATTCAATAAAACAAACAAGTGATGGTGGTTTTATAATGACAGGAAATATTTATAAAGATACTATTAATTCAATCTATTTACTTCGGACAGATGCCTGTGGAAATATTATTTGGGTGGATAACATTGGAGGAGCGGGTGGCTGTGTAAGTATAGGTTATGCAGTTCAACAAACAAATGATGGAGGATTTCTTGTAGCTGGGCGATCAGGTTGTTTTAGTTCAACTTATACTGATGAATACCTTGTTAAAACAGACAGTATCGGTAATTTATTATGGTCAAAAATTTATAGCGATACAACGACCAGTAATGCCGTTGGTTCATTTGTTTATCAATCCACTGATGGCGGGTATATGATAGGAGGAGATTATTTTGTAAAGACTGATACTCTTGGTCATTTGATATGGGCAAAAACAGGATTAGCAGCAGGTTATAAAACTAATGATGGAGGATATATAGATAGTGGTTTAAGTAAATCCGATTCGCTTTTCAGTAATGGATGCAATGTAATTAGTAATGCTTCACCAATAGTCATAACACCAACACCTGTTGTTACACATCTATTTGATGGAGGTGGTGGTTGTGGATTTGATGGCACTTTTTCTATTGCATATTTAGTCTTGAATTATGCAGATACAATAACGACAAATTGTTTTACAACTGGAGTAATCAATCCAAACTCAACAAAACCTGACATTTCCCTCTACCCCAACCCCACCACCTCCCTCCTCACCCTCTCCATCCCGAATACCACCCAAAAAGCAACGATCAATCTCTATGATATGATGGGGCAATTGATAATTGACAATGGACAATTGACATCAACAAATCCCACATCATCTGGAATGTCAATTGTCAATTATCAATTGTCAATTAAAAATCTTCCTCAAGGTATCTACTTCCTGGAAGTCCTTATGGATGGCGAGAAGCAGGTGAGGAAGGTGGTGAAGATGGATTAGATTGACCTTCAATTTTAGAAGGTCTTATAAATCTTTTATCTCTTGTTTTGCTTAATTTGGGATTATGTCATTAGCCCACCGCCATCGATGGTTGTGAAACTTATTCCATTGGAAAATAAATAAAGCAGGAAGAAATGTCAGGCTTTTTGTTTTCAGAAAATTGGTAGGAATATTTTTGTAATTTTGTGGCTTGGAAGAAATAAATGATTTATGAAATGAAGAAAATTAGTTTGATATTTTTGATGTCGGTACTACTCATGGCAGGATGTTTTTTGAGTAATAAAATAAGCAATCAAAATCTTGCTTATGTTTATAAAAGTAGTTTATCATTAATGCATCCTGAGTTCATGATTTATAATTTTTCTGAAGACAGTTCGCGTTTATTTTTTAAGGTGAATACAGATGAATTGCTTTACACAAAGCAGGATGATCAACGCTTCACCGCTATTGTGAAAGTTCAATACATGTTGTTTAATTCCATAGATGCACAAGCATTTACTGACAGCGGTTCTGTCACTGTCAAGGACAGTCGTGGTGATTCTCTTTCTAATATTCTTATGGGGCATTTTGATGTAAAGACCGGCATGATTCCATATAGTGTTCTTCAGTTGAAATTGACTGATGTGAATCGAAAACAATATGATGTCTTCTTTGTAAAGATTGATAAATCCACACGGCAGAGCCGGCAGACTTTCTTAGTCCATCTGAAAGGATCTAAACAACCGTATTTTCATAACTATGTATCGTCAAAAGATAGCTTTAAAATCAAAAACCGCGATGCTTCCATCACTAAATTTTTTGTAAAATATTATAACAGGACATTCAAGATTGCTCCTCCGCCTTTTGCTGTAGAGAACCCGCAAGGCTTCGATTATCATCCTGATAGTTTATTTACTGTTGATATTTCAGAGGATACTTATTTGAACTTTACAAAACCGGGCTTTTATCATTTTCAAATAGATACCGGGACTAATCGGGAAGGCTTCACTATGTATCGTTTTACAGATGATTTTCCACGCGTAGCATTGCCCCAGGAATTAATAGACCCCTTGCGATATATCAACACCCGCAAGGAGTTTGAAGAGTTTTCTTCTAATTCGAATAAGAAAATCGTCTTGGATAAATTCTGGATGGGAATGGGTGGAAACCAGGAACGATCAAGAGAATTGATCAGGAAATTTTATAATCGAGTGATAAATGCCAACATATATTTTTCCTCTCACATAGAAGGATGGAAAACTGATCGAGGTTTGATATATATTGTCTTTGGAGCACCGAATATTGTATATAAAGGCGATAATAATGAGAGCTGGACTTATGGAGAATCGGGCTCATTGCTATCCATTAATTTTAATTTTGAAAGAGTCAATAATCCTTTCACTGATAATGACTACACCCTCGAACGTGCTCCCCTATATGAAACCCAATGGTATCGGGCTGTTGATGTTTGGCGACAAGGGCGGGTTTATTCTGATTAGATTAAAACAAAAAGCCCCCCGTTTTTTGCGAGAGGCTTTTCACATAGTAAACTGAATTACTATTTTTTCTTTGCTGCTGCTTTTTTTGCAGGAGCTTTCTTCGCAGGAGCTGCCTTCTTTGCAGGAGCCTTTTTAGCTGCCGCTTTTTTTGCAGGAGCTTTCTTCGCTGCTGGTTTTTTTGCTGCTGCTTTTTTCGCAGGAGCTTTCTTTTTAGCTGTTGCCATTTTTTTATAAATTAATAATTAATTAATGGGTACAAAGATATATCATAAAAATATCCTGTGCGCAAAAAAAAAATATATTTATTCACTAATGTTTGTTAATAACTTTGAAAAAAATATCTATTATTTTTTTGTTAATTTTATCCCATGAAAAAATCAAAAAAACCCGAGAGTTTTATTCAGTCTCCTTTTTATCAAGGGGGTAATAAGGCTATGATTAAATTTATTCATGATGAGCTGAAGTACCCGCCAGAAGCGGAGAAGAAGAACATCGAAGGAATAGTAATTGTGAAAATAAATATTGATATGTATGGAAAGGTTGTTGATGTTGAAATAAAAAAAGGTATTGGTTTTGGGTGTGATGAAGAGGCTTTGAGATTGGCAAAGCTTCTGAAATTTCAGCCAGTAAAGCTTAGAAACATGAAAGCAACTTTCCATAAAAACATCAACATTAACTTCAAGTTGAAAGAC
>JABDAW010000121.1:5933-7159 GCA_013288905.1 Bacteroidota bacterium
GATGTTTTTATGGAAAGTTGGAGAGGTGAAGTACAATTATATGGAGAAAAAAAGCTCTCAAACAGCAGAGAAAAAACCACCAATTTCACAAGAAACTTTTACCATAAAAATAAAGCTTAGCTAACTTATTTTAAAATAAAAAAGCCTCAAGATTTCTCAAGAGGCTTTTCTATTAAAAAGCGAATCAATATTAACTAACTCTCTTTACATTGGTTGCACTGAAACCTTTTGGTCCCTTCTCAACATTGAAGGAAACACGGTCGTTGTCACTGATCTGATCAACTAAACCGTTTTGATGAACAAACACATCTTCACTGCCATCATCGGGTTTGATGAAGCCGAATCCTTTGCTCATGTTGAAGAATTTTACTACTCCTGTTTTCGTTTTAAATATATTTTTTGATTATTAAAGGCGCAAAGATACATTTTTAATTTGAAATGTGAATTGGCAATTAAAAATTCCAAATGGTTTTTGATACAAATAATTTCTCATGTCTTAGTTATATTTGCCACAGATAATTTTCTAAAATCAAAAGAATGAAAAATAAAATTCGATGTAAATGGTGTCTCTCAAGTGATAAGATGATTGCGTATCATGATAAACAATGGGGCGTTCCGGTTCATGATGACCGATTGTTGTTTGAATATATTGTTCTTGATGCATTTCAGGCAGGTTTGAGTTGGTCAACCATTTTGAATAAGCGAGAAAACTTTGAAAAGGCATTTGACAAATTTGATGCGAAGAAAATCTCGAAATATAATAATGAGAAATTAGCTGAACTAATGAACGATGCAGGCATTATTCGAAATAGATCAAAAATAAACTCTACTATTGGCAATGCGAAAGCCTTCTTGGAAATTCAAAAAGAATTTGGCAGTTTCGATAAGTTTATTTGGCAATTTACAAAAGGAAAAACTATCAATAATAAGTTGAACGATATGACTCCAATTCCGGCGCGTTCTGTGGAGTCTGATGCGATGAGTAAAGAACTAATAAAAAGAGGTTTTAAGTTTGTAGGATCTACGATTTGTTATGCATTTATGCAGGCTTCTGGTATGGTTAATGACCATCATGTTGATTGTTTCCGACACGATGAAGTTTAGTATTGCATCTAATATTTTGTTGTGACTTAATATCAATCCTTTTTTTAATCGGTAATTGATTTTGTAAAAATAACCTTTTTATTGAAAGGTTCCAGTCTACTACTTTTACAGGTATGTATATT
>JABDAW010000122.1 GCA_013288905.1 Bacteroidota bacterium
GGAAGATGTAAAAAGGAAGATGGCAGATGAATCTCTGATCTATCTGCCATCTTTCTTTTTACAACTGTAATATTACCTCATTGCTTCTCGATTCTAAATTCCTGAATGATGTTTTTACTGGCAACTTGTTTGATATAAAAGTAGGTACGGAAGGATCCCCCTTGAATAGTGAGCATACTTCCGATAGCATAAGTTGCGCCGTCTTTAGAAGTTCCTTTGTGGAGAATGGAAAAGGTCTTCGGAGTATTTTTGAAATGGTTGATAAAACATTGCTGATGAATATTGATATCATTGATGGAGCCCCCGTCAAATCAGGTGATATCGCCTTTCATGTCGAAGGTAATGCTCAATCCATTCTTAAAGCCGAACGTTTGGTTCTTAATATCATGCAGCGAATGAGTGGCATTGCTACCAAGACCCACGAATTAGTAAAGAAGCTTGAAGGATATAATACCAAGCTGCTCGATACCCGCAAAACAACTCCTAACTTCCGTATGTTTGAGAAGATGGCGGTGAGAATTGGCGGCGGCATGAACCATCGTTTCGGGCTGTATGATATGATGATGATTAAGGACAATCACATTGACTGTGCCGGCGGTATTCCTGATGCCATAAATGCTGCTGTTGCCTTTAATAAATCATCCGGTAAGAATTTGAAAATAGAAATAGAAGCAAGAAATCTGGATGAGTTGAAGGAAATTCTTTCCATAGGAGGAATCAATAGAATCATGCTTGATAATTTCTCCATTCCTGACCTTAAAAAAGCTGTTGAAATGATTGCAGGTAAATATGAAACTGAAGCCTCCGGCAAAATCTCTTCAGATACTATTCTCGACTATGCAAAGTGTTGTGTTGACTTCATTTCGATGGGTGCATTGACCCATTCATACAGCAGTTTAGATATGAGTTTAAAAGCCTGTTAAATAGAAATGGATTTCGTCTTCAAATTTTTAGCACGATTTAAAATCTACAGGCTATTAGTAAATCTCACTAAACTGATTCGCCTTCCCGGATTTGAAGGATTACATCTCTATGAAGTCGCAAAGTTCTTTTACAAAGGCATAAAGAATGGCGCAATAACCACGCGGGCATCGGCACTTGCATTTACCTTTTTCTTAGCCTTGTTTCCGGCTATCATTTTCTTCTTCACCATGATAGCATACCTTCCCATCAAAGGATTCCAGGATCAATTGCTTCAATTGATAAAAGATGTATTGCCTGATGATGCCTACAAACTCGCATACAATACCATCTTCGACATCCTCAAACGACAACATGGAGGCTTGCTATCCATCGGTTTTTTTTCCTCCATCTATCTCTCTACCAATGGCATTAACTCCCTCATAAGTTCCTTCAACAAGTCCCATCATTATGTTGAAACTCGCAAGCCGGTACAGCAATATATCGTCTCCTTGATTCTTGTTTTCACCTTCGCCATGATGGTCATTATTTCTATTACCCTCATCATCTTCACCAAGAATATGTTGGATGATTTAGTGCCTTATGGCTTGATTAAAAAACCGAGCATAGTGCTGCTTATCAAGATAGGTCAATGGATCATCATCAGTGCCCTGTTTTTCTTAGTAATCTCCTTCCTTTATTACGTCGGTCCGGCAAATAAAAATAACTGGCGATTCGTATCTGCAGGCTCAACCCTTGCTACCTTACTATCCTTGCTCGCCACGATTCTCTTCAGTTATTACGTCAATAAATTCGCCCACTACAACAAAGTCTATGGCTCCATCGGAACCCTGATAGTCATTATGCTATGGCTCTATTTCAACTCCATGATCCTCCTTATCGGCTTTGAATTAAATGCCAGCATTGACAATGCCAAGAAGAGGAGGGTGAAGGGATAAGTTTAAAATAATAAGAAGCAGCACGTCCTGCACTGCTTTTTTAGCCTATATTTATTAACCTTTACTTTACTCTAAGATTATTTTCTTTTGCATCACAGCATCTCCTCTTTGCAATTCTAAAATATAAAATCCTTTACTATATCCGGCAATGTTTTCCTGAATCTGATTTTCGCCCCTGCTTCCAGCCCTGGTATCCTGAAGAACCACCCTCCCGGCACCATCCATCATCTTTATAGTGACAACTTCATCATCATAAGAGTTGAAAATAAGGGTTACCATTTCATGGGTTGGATTAGGATAAATATTAAATATGTGCTTGATATTTGTTGGTTCATCCATTCCTAAATACCAACCATTATACCTTGCAATATGCTTAATCGTATCGGAATTTATAAAACTAAAACCTCCAGTAACATATATTTCATTATTAAAAACAGCAACATCAAGAATTCCACTATTAAAAGTATCATTAGAAAATGCTGACCAGTTATTACCATCCCAAACAGCAATGCCACTTGCAGCAACTGCCCCTGCACTATCAAAACCACCAACAACATAAAGTTTATTGCCAAATACTCTTAAATTAAAAACAGTAAAATTAACACCGGCCCCTACAGCAGAAAAATTAGTGCCATCATATTTGACAATATAATTACCAGGAACATTATAAAGTCCTGAACCTGCAATGTAAAGCTCGCCGTTGTATACAACCATAGTTGTAACATAACCATTAAAATTTGTATCTGCTGCATTCCAATTAATGCCATCCCACTTTAATAAAGTAAAATAGGTAGTACCATTTAATATAAAACTCCCTGCAAAATAGAGTTGATTTTGGAAGGCTACAACAGCATCAACACTATTTGTGAAGCCTATATTATTGGGTAAAAGAACTGGTGCAAAATTTGCACCATCCCAGGTAACAATATTTGGTGAATAACAATTGCCAGCACTATCAAACTCACCTACACAATAAAGCATGTTGTAATATTCATAATATTGATTGGGTGCGCCTGAATTATGAAAACCAGTATTTAATGAATCCCATGAGTTCCCATCTAACCTTGTAAATCCATTAACCATTTCATGATATGGTGAGCTATGTAAATAGGTAAAAGCGCCCCCAACATAAATGCTATTCTGAAATCTTAAAATAGTATTTATATAACCATCTCCTATTCCAGAGAATAATGTATCCCAGCCTGTTCCATCCCAAGCAGCAATTTCTTTTTGAAACCGTCCATTTACATAAGAAAAATTACCTCCAACAAATAGTTTATTAGAAATACTATCTGCATAAAACACTCTCCCAATGTCACTTAAACCAGTACCCATCTGTACCCAAGTTTGTGCACATAGATTATAAGTGCTTAAAACAAGGATTAGTAAAAATACTAATTTCTTCATTTAGTTTTTGATTATTTTTTTGTTATAAACTTTATCTTTAGTGATTACCTCTATCATATAAACTCCGGTTGCAAATTTAGACAAATCCACAGTAGTTTGAAAACTATTAGTTGATGATTTCATGCTTTTTCCTGTAACTTGCTTTCCATAAATATCAAAAACTTTTACGTCTATTTGCCCTTCAATATCAATATATGGCAGTTCAAGAGATAATGTCAATAGATTAGTAGTTGGATTAGGATAGACATTTAATTGTCCTTGCGTTTTTTGAGTTAGTTTTTTTATGCCTGTTATTTTATCAATATCAAACCTGCCGATAACGGCATCAGAATAAGAAGCCTCCATATTATTCTGCCAGTAATAATTAGTATATTGAAGTTGTGGAAAATAAACAGTATCGCCAGTATATTGATTACCGGGACCTGTAAAATAAAGTTTTGAATCTCCATAAGCTGCAAGGCAAGAATATGGGCAAGTATTTGCGTTCATATAAGTTGACCAAAACATGTAATTACTGCTGTTAAAAGCAATAATATAAGAATCCTCGCTACCTATAGAATCATTAAAATTACTTGAATATAATACACCTGTAGAATTGCATATTGGAAATTCACCTGCTGGAGGAGTTGTGCAAGGAATGGTCGAACCTGTTCTTGATGTAGTGTTGCCACCTATATATACATTATTGTCAGCATCTACTGCTATTGCCTGCCCTGATTCAAATCCACTACCACCTATATAGGTACACCATGTAAGAACATAATTATCAAATCTTGCAATATAGGCATCACTACCTCCACCCCAGGGTTGATAATAGTAAGCTGATGATGGAGGTGAAACAGGAAAGCCTGATGTTGAATCACTGTATGTTCCTCCTGTCATATAAAAGGTTGTTGATCCGGGATTACAGGCAATGGTTTGTGCAGTTGGTGTCGGATCATTAATTGCAATGACATCAATGTTATTTCCGCCAAAATAAGTTCCCCATTTTAATGCATTATCATGATTGAATGCAATCAAAAGAACATCCCCGTTACCATTATAAGTAGGGTGATAATAAGCACCACCGCCAGGGTTTGCTAATTGTAATTTTCCTGTATTATTTGCTAACTGAACTAAGGTATCAGAAGGAATGTTAGCTGTATCGCTTAAAGTAAATCCTGCAACTAAAATATCATTTCCGCCTACATCGCTAACTCCGACTATTAATACATTAATTAAAACTTCGTGCCCGCCACCGTAATAAGAGGACCATTGCAAACTGTCATATTGATCGAATTTCATAATGAAGCCATTATTAGGACCAGTTCCATAAACATTTTGATTATAAGCATTAGGTCTGCCTGATGCTTTTATAGGGAATAATCCTGTTGAAATTGTATCATTATCTGTAGTGGTATATCCCACTATATAAACTTCTTGCGTAGTTTGATTGATAGCAATTCCATTTACCTGATCGGTACCAGAACCGCCAATATAAGAGGACCATGAAGGATGCCCAGCGTTATCTAATCTAACAATAAACGCATCAGTATTTCCTTCATATAAGGTATCATTAAAATTTCCACCTGAAAGGGAAGTATCAGTAGGAAAGTCATCACTTATAGTTGAACCTACAAAATATACAGCATGGTTGGTATTGTTCACCGCAATACCTACAAGATTGCCTTCATCATTTTGATCTTCACTGCCTCCCCAAAAAGTTGACCATTCAAAATTTTTATTAGGGTTAGGTACTCCAACAGTATCGAATTTTATTACAAAAATTTCTGCTTCTGCCTCAGGTCCATAAAGATTTGTAGGATAAACTGTAGTATTGTGTAGCGGAAACATGCCACTGCATGTTGTCCCTGCCATATAACATTTTCCATTATTGTCAGTAGCAACAGAGCAATTTTGAGAAGTTCCTCCAGAACCTGAACCACCTCCTATATATGAACTCCATTGAAGATTACCAGGAGTAACAATAGGGGTAAAAGGCAGGTGTTCCCTGTCCACTTGTATAATCAAAGGAAGATTGGTATTGTATGAATCCAGATGAAATTTAATTTTATTAGTACCCGCAGAATAATAATAGGCACCCCATGAAAGATTTACCCTGTTGCCACTGCTGTCCATTTGATATACTTGGGGAGGAGCAAGATTCATAGTGCCATACTTGCTATATATTTTCTGCTCTCCATCAACAAGAACAGATACAGAATCTGTACCTGTATATTGCAAAGCAATTGCAGAAGTATCGGCTCCAGGCATTGCAATAATATAGTATTTCAACCCATCGCCATTCCCTGAAAACACAGCTTCGACATGATTATAAACTTCAGGATACAATATATAATTATATCCAAATACATTGGTTATTCCAGATGGACATTGAGGAAGAAAATAATTTAGGTAACCTGTTGTGAATTGATTTATCCCTATGGGATTAGACAAATTGCCTTTTGCAAATGACAAATCTATTCTTTGTATAGAATCATTATGATAATGCGAAGTATCGTGCCAATGAAATACATAAGAAATAGTATCCTGCAAAAAATAATTTGATGGATAACTGCGCAACGTATAGAACTTGACAGCAGTACTTACGCTGTCCCTTGTATCTATGATTTGTCCGGAGTTCGGATAAAAAATTCCTGTGTTTGATACTGTTTCAGTATCAGGAATATTCAAAGTTTGTGACAATGTTACATGGCATCCGTTAGCATCTGTTACGGTAACACTGTTTCCGCCAAATTCAGAACTTACTATGTTGTAGGTTGAGGCACCGGATGGAGACCAGTAATAAGTATAAGGGCTTACACCGCCAGTAGCAGTAACAGCGACATATCCCACCGAATATATTACGGTATCCCATAAAGTTGCCACTATTGGAGGTGGTTGTGTGATTGTAGCTACCGGTGTTTCGGCTGTACATCCATTATGGTCAGTAACGGTTACGTTATATATTCCTGCAATTAAATTGTTTGCGTAACTTGTTGTTTGAGGCGGGCTTGTGTTCCATAAGTATGTATATGGAGTTGTGCCATAGTTTATATTAGTTGAAATATATCCATTATTTCCGCCATTACAAGTTACATTTGTTTGAATTGCATTAGATGCTGATAATTGATTGTTGATAGCAAATTGATTCGATGCAAGAGAGGTAATTCCCGAAGGATTGGTTCCAATAATTCTTATACGATAATTAGTACTTGATGGATAAGTAGAACAAGGAATTTGAGAGGGAATAGATGAGGCACTTGTACCAGCGACAACTCCAATATTAACTGGAGAACCGAAGCCTCCAGAAGCATCGCTTAATTGTGCAATAAAATTGTTACCGGACAAGAATCCGGTACTTGTAGAACAAGGTACATAGACCGAATCTCCAGGATTAAAGGACGATGCGACAGTACCGATGTAAATTGTTTGTGCTTCAATAGTAGCAGGGGCTAATGTTGCAAACACAGCAGCACTTGCAACACCAATAGTAATAACACTTGTTGATGTTGAACTCACTGTTAGAACACTAGTTGTCAATGCTGAAAGATTCAGCATAAATGCAACAACGATAATTAAACTTTTATGGACAAAGTTATTAACCATTTTCCCGAAGGAAATTTTTGTACAGATTTTTTTCATTTTCTTTAATTTTTGGTTTTACAAATATATAAATTTTTTGATTAATAAATATCTTCCTTCAATAAATTAGGCGGGGTTGATTGCCACCGTTAAGGAGGTCCGACGAAGAACCTTTACCCGAATTGACAATGCCCCGCCTTTCGCGGGCATTCAATATTCAATTCGGGTCTTTTAATACTTATTAATTTTGAAATTTCGTCGGTTTCCTTAACGGTATTTTAAACGCCTTTATGTTTTTATAATTCT
>JABDAW010000123.1 GCA_013288905.1 Bacteroidota bacterium
TCAAAGAGACATTTATGGTAGTAGTAGATGAGAAAGGATTTGGATAAGCATTGCCAAGAGAAAGATTAGCATTCGGTTTAATGTTTGGAATGCCGCTTGGATTGGGAAGATTGGTGCTGAAGACTCCATTACCATGAGTAGCAGCAACTACCAATCCATCTAACTGACGATAATCCAAATAATCAACAACGACATTACCAATGATGTCGGCTCCTTCCTGCGTCCAGACGGTGCTATCACCATTCAATTTTGTTGTGGAATAAAGTCCTGTGCTGGTACCTACAAAATAATAAACAGAATCTTGAGTAGGGATAATAGAAGCCCATCGGACAGAGGGTCCATCGCCCGAACCATCGGGATGTTCTTCGAGATTTCCACTTATAGAATTCCATGTATTTCCTGCATCATTTGTATAATAAATACTCTTGATATTATAGTTGGAAAAGGTTGCAATAGCTTCGGCTCCATCATCAGGATCCACAGCAATGGAACTCACATAAGCCCCTGGTGGAAGCCCCTTTCCAGACCAGATATTTACCGGAGTCGGATTGCCGACATCAGGATTATCAACACGAAATACTTGTCCGGTGCTTGAACCATAATAAAGAACATCCGAGTTCTTTCCTGCGCCAAGTGCGGAAAGATAACCGGAAACAGTTGTGTGAGTCATCTTCGTCCATGCAGTAGAAGTAGGAGCAAAACCAGGTGCTATGGACGGAAGATTATCATTTCTCCACACGCAAGTGCCACCAGCAAAATACATTCTATTGGAATTATTAGGGTCTAATAAAAATGGATTCACAAACAAATAACCTGAACCGCCCGCAGGATCTATTTCCGCTAAAGTCAAAGGATTGATAACCCCGGTATTGCTGATGTTTAGCCTTCCTGTAACGCCACCTTGAACAGAACCATAGTAGTATGCCTTTCCATCAGCAATCGCTGAATATGTTCCATCGGCTCCTGAAATCTGAAGCCAGGGAACAGTGCCTGATGTGTTGTTGGTAAAGAAGTTTCCATTATCCTGCAAACCCCCTACAATGATGGGATCATTAACGGTGGCATGATCCACAGCAATAGTGTAAAATTGCGAAGTCATATATCCATTATCCATCTTAATCCATGCGACCGTTGCGGCAGTGTTATCAAGGGTTCTCTGCACACCTCCATCGTCCCCGGTAATCATTTTATTTGGATTGGAAGGAAAGAATTCCAAAGCATGTTGATCAGGGTGGTGATTGGTATAACTTTCATCCACACCCAGCAACAAAGGATTCGTGGTGCCTAAGTTATATCCTCCGATTTCAGCGGTTGTAGTAGTGTCATTAAACCCATTTGTAGAGCGATAAATATCGGTGCCACCAAGAAACACAGTGCTGTCATTATCAGGCTTAACTTTGATGTATAAATCATAGGACCCCTGTGAACTGAAAGCCCCGTTACCACCAAGGTTTGGAATACTTTGAGAGAGATTGGTCCAGGAACCACCGGCACCGCTTCCATCGCCGGAGATGTAAACATATCTCCACAGATTATGTCCTAATTTTCCAAAGTTTGGAGTCTCTGAAATTACATACACAGTATCTTCGGCAGTGGGAGCCACCGCAAGCATGGTGCGGTGATAAAGTAGCGGGAATGTTGCAGGAATAATATTTGTCCAGGTAGTGCCGCTATCAGCAGATCGGAAGATTCCTTTGGTGGTGCCATCGCTGCTCAAAGCCGCATAGATAATACCTTTTGGGCTAATGTCGAAGTGAGAATAGGACGAGGCATTGTTGGGAATTCCCAAGACAGAATTCCAAGTGATGCCGCCATCCATTGACCGATAAATATGTCCATAAGTAGCAGCAAATACCACATCATGAATGGTGTCATTTGGATAGATTGCAACCTTCCATACATAATCGAAACTGTTGTTGAATGTTTGTGGGGAATCTGCCGCAGTAGCAGGAAGAAGCACCCATGTCAAACCGCTGTCAACAGACTTAAATATGCCATCGCCAAGAAATGGATCATTCTGAATACCGGCACTGTTTCCATCCGATTCCCCGGTTCCATAATACCAAACATTCTGATGATTAGGGCGAATATCCTGACTCAAACAGGATACGCTGTGCAGTTGCGAAAGAGCAGTGGTCTGGGTCCAAGTCGCACCTATATCTGTTGAAATCCACATGCCTCCAGATACGCCGCCGGCAAGGATTCGGTTCTCATTAGATACATCAATTCCTAATGCTCTCGTGCGTCCGCCCACATTAAAGGGACCTCTTTGAATCCATGTTTGAGAGGTGATATGTTTACTTCTTTCATTTGAATTTTCCCTCGCATATTTCTTTGGAAGCTTTGCGGCGAATACAAGTTCTTTAGACCTTATGCCTTTTGGCATCAAACCTGTCATCGGATCATGCTGGCGCATGAATTCATATTCGGCGCGTGTTTGATTGCCATCATTGGTTCCATTATCAGAATTCTTCATGGTAGAATGATATTCCTGGGTTTCGTTTAATGCCGGATCATTGGCTAATTTATTCAGGACATAAGCACAGACAATTACATTGATGAGGATAATCACTGTTATGATGAGGTAATACCATTTCTTTTTCATAGCTCTATTGTTTTTAATTATTTCTATGCCGCAAAATTATTAAAAATTTTGAAAGAGATATAACGGGATTTCCTTTGGATAGGGTTGCGGTGGCTCAAGATAGGGTTTTGGTTGCTCAAGATTGGGTTGCTGTTACTCAAGATTGGGTTTTGGTTGCTCAAGATTGGGTCTCGGTTCCTCAAGATAGGGTCTCGATTGCTCAAGATTGGGTTGCTGTTACTCAAGATTGGGTTGCTGTTGCTCAAGATTGGGTCGCGGTGGGTCAGGATTGGGTTGCGGTTGAATAATTTAGGGTTTATAATGGGAATTGGAGGGTTTTTGATGAAAATTTTCGGATTATGCCTGATTTATAAGGGAAAGGATTTAGAAATTATTTGAGAATTTTAAGTGTAAATTGGGTTTTATTTTCATAAATATCGCTTTTTATTTGGTATTATTTGTGCTATTGCAAAACTAATATATATCTTTGCGCCCCGAAACGGGATTAAAATTATCAAAATATGGATCAAGACAGTACAGACCACTTAAACCAGATGAATTCGTTTGATACGTTATTCAAGGTGCCGGGTAATGCGGGCGCGATTGCATTTAATGCCGCTTTTGCTGCGGAGAAATTATTGGAGGATGGGGATTTGGTGTTGGCAAAGGAGTGTGCTATAACGGCTAACGGTACTTCTGACGGGATCACCTTAGATAAGGATGGTGCGAAAAAAACGGCTGCGGATGCTTATGGTGAGACATGCGGTTTTGCTCATTCTTATTTTGTGAAAATAAAGAATGTAGCCAAGGCTAAGGAATATGAGAAATATACTTCGGGTTATTTAGTGCACTTGAAGGATGCTGATTTTGTGAGTAAGACGGGTTCTATTAATCTTGATCTTGGGACTTTTGTTGCTGACCCTGCTTCTATTCCTTATTTTGATGCTCCTTTGCTGGCTGCTGATTTGCTGTTGGTTGGGACTTTCGGCGAATGGATGGGGAAATATGATGTGAATGAAAATTCGATTAATGCTGCTAAAAAATTGTTTAAAACAAAATGGATTCCTGCAATGGATGTTCATTATGTAATCATGGAGGGCTTGCTGGGTAAGCTTGGTGCATATCCTACTTTTGTGGAATCTTATCTTAATATCCTTGACATGGTTCATACGGGGCACCGCAACCAGGGTGTAATTGTTACTGCGACGAGTTCTTTGGATGGTTCTTTTATTAAGGGTTTGGAGATTCATTTTGATGATTATCCTGTGGCTAATAAGATTGAATATACTAATAACATGGGGGTTTCGCCTACTGTGAGATTGATTACCGGACAATGGAATATGGTTTTCTTGCATCCTTTATTTGCTTCTAAAAGTCAGAAGGTTATTATCAGCCGGAAGCTGGGGGTGTTGCATATTAATGTTGTGTTGGTGCCTTTGTAGGGGGTTATAGAATAGGAAAAAATAGGAAGCCTCTGGATTATGAATCTGGAGGCTTTTTTGGTTATTAAATTATACTTTAATGATTACCTATTTTCAATATGTTTTTGGTGGAAGGTGATGCTTTGAAATATTACCTATTACCTATTTTGAATAAGGGTTAGGTATATTCTTATTTTTAATAAAATAATATATAAACGCTATTGCCATTATTGTAAATATTAAATAATCAATGATAGCCCAATAACATGGATTATAATTAGGAAGCAAAAAATAATGTTCATAGCCTTTCAAATAACGTAATTGTATAGTGTCACCTATATTAAAATCATAAGTGCTACTATGGAAAAATGATGAATAATTTTTTCCATCATAATCAAAGAACATGGTACTTTTATTATTTGAACTTTCATTTTTTGTAATACATACATTAACTATTTTCCCATTTGAATATACTTTATATTCATGAACAAAGGAGATACTTATAGGTATCGATAATCCTATAGGTATTAATGTTAAAATAGCCCAAAAGATTCTATTTTTCATATTTAGGAGGTTATACCCTCTCGTCTGAATGTTCCATAATTATAAGTATATGCACATTGCCAATACCCTGAACGAGATATCCCGCTCGTCCATAGAGTTGGGAATTTTTAATTCCGTTTCTTCCTCGCCTTAACAGACCTGCCGTATCATCTGTTTAAAAAATATTCTCTGAACTCGGCAATTTCTTTGTTTTCGATTTCTATATATTTTTCAAATATTTTATCCCCTACTTGCTTTCGCAACGCAGATATTCCTATATCTATCAACCGTAGTCCTGATGCAGTAAGTAAAATATTATCGAATGCCAAGCCTCCTATATTTGATGGTCTCTTTAGATCACGGTGAACAAATCCTTCTTTGTGCAACTGCATTAAGTCGTCTTCAAAAACATCCATCCATAGCTCGCGAATCTCAACTTCATAAGACCTGAAATCAAGTGGATATATTCGTTCCATAACGAGCATTTCCGCATCAATAGCTTCATTAAAATCAAGACGGATAAATTTTACGACTAAACTATTTATAGAATTTGCAAATTGCATTTTCTCCGCTTCACTGCCTATTTCGGATCGCGTATCACCGACAAATAATTTACCAACTTCGGTGTCACTTAAAACGATTACTGTATTATTTGCTCCGGCAGATAATTGTCGTGGATATTTCATTTAAAAAAGAAAAGATAATTATTATTTATCAATCTTGAATTTCTCGCGCCATTGCTCATTGAATGATTTGGCGGCTATCTTGGGCATCTCACGTCCTTCGCCCCATTGCTTTTTGAATAAGTTATTGAGCATAAAGTTTTTCATGGTTGCGCTCATGTTCATCTTCTTTCTTTTGAGGATGGTGCCCTTCCAAAAACTGTATGCCATGCGTTCGGTTTTCGTTGTCATGCCTTCATTCACAGCATCACGACGGTTGAAGAGAAGTTGTTTGTGGATGTCAATCTTTACCGGACAAACCTCTGTGCATTTGCCACAAAGGGATGATGCAAAACTTAGATGTTTGAACTCTTTCATGCCTTCAAGATGAGGCTCAATAACAGAGCCAATCGGACCGGTATAAGGAACCCCATAAGCATGTCCGCCGATGGTTTGATAGATGGGGCAGGCATTGAGACAGGCACCACAACGAATACATGCAAGAGCCTGTCGTTGCTCGGTTTGCTCTAATAAATTGCTCCTGCCATTATCTAATAAAACGACATACATCTCTTCGGGACCATCAGGTTCATCGGCTTGTTTCGGACCGGAGAGAATGGAATTATAGACGGTAATATTTTGTCCGGTGCCATGTGTGGAGAGCAATGGGAAGAACAAATCCAGATCAGTGAGCGAAGGAATTATCTTCTCAATCCCTACCACAACAATGTGAATCTTTGGGAAGGCAAAACTCATGAACGCATTGCCTTCATTCTCGGTGATAGCAACCGAACCTGTATCAGCAATCAGAAAATTAGCTCCTGTAATTCCAGCTTCTGCCGCTTGATATTTCTCGCGAAGTTTTGTTCTGACATAAGCCATAACCTCTGATGGAGTGATGGTTTCGGGCAATTGGAATTGCTCATTGAATAGCTTACCGACATCTTCTTTGGAGAGATGCATGGCAGGCGTAACGATGTGATAGGGAGGTTCTTTACGAAGCTGAACAATGTATTCTCCAAGGTCGGTTTCGCAAGGCTCGATGCCATTCTTGGCTAGAGCTTCATTGAGATGAATTTCTTCTGATGTGATAGACTTTCCTTTGACGACAATCTTTGCATTTGCTTTTTTGAGGATGGTCATTATTTCTTTGACAGCCTCGTCTGCATCCTGCGCCCAGATGACCTTTCCGCCACGCTTCACGAAGTTGAATTCAAATTCCAGAAGGTATTTATCGAGATTATCTATGGTCTTCCATTTGGTGTGAGCGGCACGTTCTTTGGCTAATTCAAGATTGATAAATAATCAAAGAAGAAATAAGAAGAGATAGCATGACTGAGATGTTTGGCTATTTTTATTCATAAACAAATATTTTAGTAACTTTGCAGTCTATACATAATAGCCAAATGGAAATAGTAGCTTTAAAAACGGAATCAGTGAATCTTAGCGAGGAGCAATTTTTTATGCTTTGTGCAAAGAATAAAGAATTGAGAATTGAGAGAGATAAAAATCAAAACATAATAATTATGGCACCTACTGGAACTGATACCGGGAATTTTAATTTAGAGATTGGGAGTGAAGTAAGAAATTGGAATAAGCAATCTAAGTTGGGCTATGCGTTTGATTCTAATACAGGATTCACATTACCTGATAAAGCAATTTTATCTCCGGATGTTTCATGGATTGCAAAAGAAAAATATGAAAGCCTTTCTAAAGAAGACAGAAAACGATTTGCTCATATTTGCCCTGATTTTGTTATTGAATTATTGTCCGAAAGTGATAACTTGAAAGATACCAAGACCAAAATGGAACAGTGGGTAGAGAATGGATGTTTGCTGGGCTGGTTGATTGACCCGATTGAC
>JABDAW010000124.1 GCA_013288905.1 Bacteroidota bacterium
TTACACCCTTGATTTTATATCTTTTCACGAAGGCAAACAGGCAAGAAATTATGAAGATAGCCTTGGTATTGGGGCTGATTACTGCTTTCTGTCTTTTCATTCGTTATGAAGTTACGAAGGATGCACCCGGTATTCCAGATACCTTAATTAATAATTCTCTCCTTGCTGCCACAGATTTTATAAGTCGTGAAACTACCGCCATCTTTATTCTATTACAATACATCCGTCTTTTAATTTTTCCTCACCCGCTTTCCTATGATTATTCATACAACCAGGTTCCGAATATCAATTTATCCGATCCATTGGGTATTGCAGCCATTCTGATTCACTTTGCTCTTTTTGTTTATGCAATTTTAAATCTTAGAAAGCACACGATTATTTCTTTTGGAATACTGTTTTATTTGATCACAATAGCTCCGGTATCCAATATCTTTTTGATGATTGGTTCGAATAAGGCAGAACGATTTTTGTTTATTCCTTCACTTGGATTTTGTATTGTTCTGACTTTTCTTTTAATGAAGATTTTAAAGGCAGATACAATCAAAAACAAAGCCCGCAACCTTACCCAATTTTTTTCTGATGTTCCTTCATTTTGGATGGTAATTTTAATTATCATTTCTCTCTATTCCATTAAAACATTTTCAAGAAGCAAGGATTGGAAAGACAGCCTGACTTTATTCAGCCATGATGTCGAAGTAGCTGATAACAGCGTAAGGGCGCATTACAACTATGGTTCATCTTTGTTGGTTGATATTTATCCTAAAGAAAAAAACAAGGAGGAACAAAATAAATTACTTGACAAAATAATAGTAGAAAATAGTAAAGCAATAAGTATTGTTAATAATTTTGAAGGAGCCTATTTTAATCTGGGAGTGGCTTATGATGATAAAGATGATTACAAAACCGCTATGAAATATTTTGAGACTACACTGAAGTTATCTAAGAATCCTGATGCAAAATTGTATGATGATTTGGGTAAAACTTATGAAAGAACCGCTCAATATTCAAAAGCTCTAAGTTGTCTTGATTCTGCCTTAAAATATGATTCTGGATTTTTTGAAGCCTATAATGATAAGGCAAATGTTTTGGCAGAAACCGGTAATTACAAGGCGGCAATTCCTTTGTTCCTGAAAACTATAGAATTGAATCCTGATTACTGGATTGCCTACAGGAATTTGGGAATAACGTATCAATATATTGGAGATTCGATCAACTCAAAAGTATATCTTGAAAAAGCAAACAGAGTGAGCGGCGGGCAGCAAAGATAATTCTATAGTATAAGAACTTTATGAACAAAAGCACATTAAATCGAATCTATACTCATCAAATAAATCTTTAGGAAATAATAAATTTGCAGCCTGATAAATACAATATTTCGATGCTGAAACTATCCCAAATAACTGACGTCATAGAGAGATTTGCCCCGCTTCCATTGCAGGAAAGTTATGACAACGCCGGGCTGATTGTGGGGAATAGAAATATGGATATTTCGGGTGCATTAATTTGCCTTGACAGTACCGAGGATGTCATTGATGAAGCAATCAGTAAAGGATTTAATCTCGTCATTGCCCATCACCCGATAGTTTTCTCCGGCTTAAAAAAAATTAATGGGAAAAATTATGTTGAAAGGGTCGTTATCAAAGCCATAAAGAACAATATTGCAATATATGCAGCTCACACCAATCTTGATAACGTCAGGCTTGGTGTCAATGCAAAGATAGCAGATAAAATTGGCTTGAAAGAAACAAAAATTCTTAGCCCCATCAAGAATAATTTAAAGAAACTGGTTACCTACTGCCCTTTAAAAGATGCTGATACTATCCGCCAGGCATTGTTTCATTGCGGTGCAGGCTCTATCGGTAATTATAATGAATGCAGCTTCAATGCCATTGGCTACGGAACCTTCAAAGCCGGTCAATCAACAAATCCTCATGTCGGGAAAATCGGAGAACAGCATAAAGAAGAGGAGGTTCGTATCGAAACTGTATTCCCAGCTCACCTTTTCTCTAATGTTATTAAGGCTTTAAATGAAGCTCATCCTTATCAAGAGGTGGCTTATGATATTTATTCAATAGAAAATAGTAACCCTCAAACTGGTGCAGGAATGATAGGGAAATTGGAAAAACCAATGAATGGAATAGATTTCCTTAAATCATTAAAAATAATGATGAAAACAGATTGTATCAGGCATTCGAAGCCCTTGGATAAAATGATTGAAACCATAGCAGTATGCGGCGGTGCAGGGAGTTTTCTGTTAAAAGAAGCTATCAATCAATCAGCCGATGTATTTATCACCGGTGACTTTAAATACCATGAATTTTTTGATGCTGAAGGTAGAATAATAATTGCTGATATAGGTCATTATGAAAGTGAACAATTTACTAAGGAAATCTTTTATGATTTGATAACGACAAATTTTCCTACATTTGCAGCCCGAATTTCAGAGGTAAATACAAATCCAATAAATTATATATAATAATGGCTACAAAAGCAAATACAAAACCGGCAGCAAAAAAAGTTGAACAAAAAAAGACAGTTACTCCTGCCAAGAAAACTGTAACACCTGTCAAGGCAAAAAAGGCAGAAGAAGTTGTAAAGCCTAAGACCCCGCCCCCAGCTCATTTATTCCCTACCAGGAACGATGAGAAACATGATTACACTGTTTCTGATAAATTAAAAGCTCTTTATGATCTTCAACAAATTGATTCTACTGTTGATAAGATCAGAGTTGTTAGGGGTGAACTTCCCATGGAAGTAAAAGATTTAGAAGATGAAATTGTCGGATTGACAACTCGTGTTACTAATTACACCAATGAAGTAAAGCAGTTGGAGGATTCCATCAATAAAAAGAAACAGAGTATCAAGGATTCCAACGTGGCTATTAAAAAATATACCGGTCAGCAAGATAACGTAAAAAATAACAGGGAGTACGAATCTTTGACAAAAGAAATTGAATTTCAGAATCTTGAAATTCAATTGTCCGAGAAAAGAATCAGAGAATATACTGCTGATATAGTTAATAAAAATCTCATTATTGAAGCTACTCAAACTAACCTTGATGAAAGAAAACAAGACCTTGCAGTTAAGAAAAAGGAATTAGCCGGAATCATCGCCGAAACTGAAAAGGAAGAGGAACAATTGATGAAAAAATCTGCCGAAGCAGCTAAAATTATCGAAGGTCGCCTTATTACTGCATACAACAGAATAAGAAGTAACGCTCGCAATGGTTTGGCTGTCGTAATGGTGCAAAGAGATTCTTGCGGCGGTTGTTTTAATAAGGTTCCTCCACAACAGCAATTGGAAATTCGCCAGAGAAAGAAAGTTATTGTCTGCGAACATTGCGGACGAATTTTAGTTGATCCTGATATTATAGGGATAGAACAATAAGTTTAACTCAATGTAGTAGGAGGGAAGCAAAAGAATAAATTACCTCCATCATAGAAAAGAGCAGTGCTGATTGCACTGCTCTTTTTATTTCAAAGTAAATTTATACCTGAATCATAAAACACAAATTGATGAATAAAGAAGCACTCCGTAGTCTTATAGCTCTTACTTTTATTCCTAATATAGGTCCTATTCTTTCAAAGAACCTGGTAAGTTATTGTGGAAGCATTGAGAATGTTTTTAAATCAAATAAAGCACGGTTAGAAAAGGTTCCTGGCATTGGAGAAACGTTGGCAACAGCCATTCTGGAACATACTGCTTTTGAAAGAGCTGATAAGGAATTGGAGTTTATGGAGAAGAATAATGTCAAAGCAATTACCTTCTTTGATGAGGAATATCCCCGACGATTCAAGATGATTGATAGCTGCCCGATGGTGCTATATTCTCAAGGAATTATTAGTCTGAATATTCCAAAAGTAATTGCCATAGTCGGCACCCGAAAGATTACTTCTTATGGCAAGGAGCTTTGCAACAAATTAATTGAAGACCTTGCCGAAAGAGGAGTTTTGGTGGTGAGTGGAATGGCCTATGGCATTGATATTTGCGCTCATAATGCAGCCGTGAAAAACAACCTTCAGACGGTTGGCATACTGGCACATGGATTGGATAGATTGTATCCTTTAATTCATAAACCTACTGCTATGAAGATGATGGAAAATGGAGGGTTGATCACAGATTATCCGAGCGGCACTAATCCCGATAGAGAAAATTTTGTTCAAAGAAACAGGATCATTGCAGGGCTATCTGATGCTGTGATTATTGTGGAATCTGCCGAGAAAGGTGGCTCTCTTTTGACTGCGACTTTTGCAAGTAATTACAACCGTGATGTCTTTGCTTTTCCGGGAAGGGTTAATGATATTTATTCCAAAGGATGCCATTATATCATCAAGCGTAATCTGGCGACGATGATTGAATCTGCTGATGATTTGATTTATAACATGGACTGGAATGAAGATGCAAAGCCCAAGAAGTCGAAACAGTCGGCATTGTCCTTTGTGGACTTGACAGATGAACAAAAAATCTTGTTTGATATTCTTGGAAAATATGATGAAGGATTAGATATAGATTCCATCACCATCGAAGCGAATATTCCAGGCGGAAAAGTATCCGGTATTCTTCTTCAAATGGAATTTGCAGGAATAATAAAATCATTACCCGGAAAGATTTTCCAATTGAATTAGTTTCTTTGCAACAAATAAAATAGTAAGAATATGTTTGATACATTAAAACCAATTTTAGAAAAGGAGCTTGCCGGAATAAAGGAAGCAGGTCTTTACAAGTCTGAAAGAATCATTACCAGTCCTCAAGGTGCCGATATACGCATCAACACGGGGCAAGAGGTCATTAATTTTTGTGCTAATAATTACCTGGGATTGTCATCGCATCCTAAAGTTATTGAAGCTGCCAAGAAGGCAATTGATAGTCATGGTTATGGAATGTCTTCTGTGCGGTTTATCTGCGGGACACAAGATATTCACAAGGAATTGGAAGCAAAGATTTCAAAGTTCCTGGGCACTGAGGATACGATCCTTTATGCCGCAGCATTCGATGCTAACGGTGGTGTCTTCGAACCTTTATTCAATGAGCAGGATGCGATCATTTCTGATGAGTTGAATCATGCCTCAATTATTGACGGAGTAAGGCTTTGCAAGGCTCAACGTTTCCGTTATAAGAACAATGATATGGCTGATTTGGAAGAACAATTAAAGGCAGCTGCATCTTGCAGAAACCGCATCATTGTTACGGATGGTGTATTCTCAATGGATGGAACCATAGCCCAATTAGACAAGATTGTCGTCTTGGCAGAGGCTTATAAAGCCCTTATCATGATTGATGAATGCCATGCCTCCGGCTTCATGGGAAAGACAGGAAGAGGCACTCATGAGCATCGCGGTGTAGTGGGAAAGATTGATATTATTACAGGCACCTTAGGCAAGGCTTTGGGCGGTGCTTCGGGCGGTTTCACGTCAGGAAGGAAAGAAATTGTTGAGTTATTACGTCAGCGTTCTCGTCCATATTTATTTTCTAATACGGTGGCTCCGAGTATTGTCGGGGCTTCGATTGCGGTCCTTGATATGTTGAGCGAGACGACGGCATTGCGCGATAAATTATTCGAGAATACTACTTACTTCCGCACAGCGATGACCGATGCAGGATTTGATATTAAACCGGGCGAACACCCTATCGTTCCTATCATGCTGTATGATGCAAAATTATCTCAAGACTTCGCTGCCAAACTTCTGGAAGAAGGGATTTATGTCATTGGTTTTTATTATCCGGTGGTAGCAAAAGGCTTGGCACGCATCAGGGTTCAGATCTCAGCAGGGCATGAACGTCATCATCTGGATAAAGCTATTCAGGCATTCATAAAGGTAGGAAAAGAATTACAAGTTCTTAAATAATAATTGTCATCCTCCTTTTATTGCACCACCGCCAACGCGGAATGGTAGCATAAAAGGAGTTATGAGTTATGAAGTATGAGTTATGAGTTCGTGTCATCGTGCAAACTCATAACTCATACTTCATAACTCATAACTCCTTTACGAACTTCCCGCGTGCAATGTCGGTATTGCTCCTTACCTCATAGAAATAAATCCCTGCTTTTAAATTGTCAATTGAAGGAAGCATTTCTTTATAGACTTCTGTGCCGAGAAGGTCAGTGATTATAAATTGCTGATTGGGGGATGGGATGGATTGATGGATGTTTAGTAGGGTGGAGGCAGGATTAGGGAAGACGGAAGGGAAATTATTTGAGACATTTATATTTTCAATTCCAACAGTCGAATCACATTGAAGTACTATTCCGGAATTATATGAAAAGCCGGAACTGTCATGGTAGCAACGAAGGGGACCCCATTGATAATAATCAGTAATACATATTGAATAATGAAACATGGTGTTATTGAAACCGATCTTTTTGGTATAATTTATTGGTATTTGATTCACTGAACCAACGTAATTATGGGGCGTTAAATACCAAACAGGCAAGGTATCTGTCCCTACGATTCTTTGCCCAAGACTATCAACATGAAAATAACTTGAATCATGACAAAAGAATGTATCTACTGCAAAATTCCAAGTATCGCCGACTTGCGCAGATTCTATTGCATAAATCCAGAATTTATTATTCACCCAATAAAAAACCGTATCATGACTTTGATAGGTGAAATTGTTAGTATGCGAGGAATCCCATTGACTCAATTGCCAATCATAAGCCACGAAGGATTCTAAAATATTATCACATAATTTGCCGCCGACCAAGGTATCTCCTATCTTCTCATATTTATCATACCCATCCACCGGATACGGAATAGTAGTATTGTGGACAGTATAATACCACGTAGCCCCAGCCGCTGCCCAAGGTTGTGCATTTGCACTCAAGCCTAAGAAGGCGAACACGATTAACATTTGTAAA
>JABDAW010000125.1 GCA_013288905.1 Bacteroidota bacterium
TTTAGTTTGGATCCTTCCACAAATACTTATGCCAAACTTCTTGACTTCACCGGTACCAATGGTGCCAACCCTCGCGGGAATGTGGTTCAGGCTGATGATGGAAATCTGTATGGGATGACTTATGGCGGTGGCGATTCGAGTCGAGGCTTGATATTTACCATCAATCCCTTAAACAGCTCTTATGGATTGGTCTTTACTTTTCATGGGCTGAATGGTGCATTCCCCTATAACAGCCTTGTGCAGGCAAATGATACGAAGCTTTATGGCTTTAATATTGCAAATCCAAATGGCTTCAATACCGGTTCATTATTCAAGCAAAATCTCGCGGGATTGCATGTAGATGTTCTTAATTTTGGCATTAAGACTTTTGGAAGATCTTACAGCAATGTCATCCAGGCATCAGATGGATTTATGTATTCGATGGCATACAAATGCGGGCATGACACGATAGACAATGGACCCGATAGTGCGGGTGTAATTTTTGGTTTTGATATTGCGAATGACTCCTGCACGGTGCTTCATATTTTTAATACTCAAGATGGTGCAAATCCTTATGGAGACCTATTGGAAATGCCTGCTACTACTGGCATTCTGGATATTACCAATCAAGCATTTGAGGTATCTGTTTTTCCAAATCCGGTTAATGATGTTGCTACATTCGCCCTAAATTTTTGGAATGCCACGCTGGTCGGGATTTGTAATCCCGTCCCTTTAACTTTGAAGATTTATAATCTCTTGGGACAAGAAATAAAATCTGTTATTGGGAATACTAAAACTGTCTCCATTGATATGAAAGGAATGGCTGCGGGGATGTATTTTTATCAAATTATTCAAAGCGAAACCAACAGTGTCGCCAGAGGAAAGTTTATCATCGAATAAAAATTCCACATGAAAAAATTAATCATCATTATCCTTACTATTCATTGTTCACTATTCACTATTCACTGCTTCTCCCAGGATTTTAAATTAATCAAAGCCACTTCACAACATTGGGCTGGTGGCGTCTGTTGCAGGTATGGAATCAATTATGTCATTCAGATTGAAACGAAGTCGGATAAATTCAATCCTGACACCGCATGGATAAATGGAAATTATTATCCTCTTGATTTTTCGGTCAGACCCTATCCTCTCAATACCAAAAAATATGACAGTCTGAAGCATATTTACGTCTTCAGTTTTACTGTTCGAGAGAGCCATGACGATGCGCCACATCCTTATTTTAATAATAATATTCCAAAAGTTGACAGTGCTGCCATCAAGGCTGCACCGAAGAAAGAATTTAAGGGGGCTGCCTTGATTACTTATCAAAAGAAGAAAAAGCAATGCACTTTTGTCATTAAAGAATTCAAGGTATTGCCTAATCTGGCTTATCCGTGAATCCTTCGCAAACTGGAAGCCATTCAGTGATTTAAATCATTCGCTTTATAAAAATTAAATTTACAAAAAGATAACTATCTTTGCGCCTTACCAAAAAATATAAATTATTTAAAAATGAAAATGTATATGAAATCTTTAATAGTAATTGTCGCCTTAATAATGGCAATTACCGGTGCTAAGGCACAATCGAAAATCAGTGAGGGGAAAATCGTCTATACCATCACTATGGCGGATAATGACATAGATCCTCAAGTCGCAGCCATGATGCCTAGAGAAATGACGCTTACCTTCAAGGGCAATAAATCGAAGGCAGATATGGACATGGGTATGATAGTAATGAAGGCGATTTATGATGATAAATCAAAAATCTTCACGATGCTGATGGATATGATGGGGCAGAAAATGTCTTTTAAAATGAATGCTGACTCTATGGAAAAAATGGAAGGCAAGAGACCAAAAATGACGATAAAATATCTGGATGAAACCAAAGTTATTTGCGGATATACCTGTCACAAAGCAGAAATAACTGTTGAAGGCGAGAAGGAAAAACAGATAATTTATTATACAAAAGATATCGTTGCTAAAAATGCCAATGCCATCAAAGGCGGCTTGAAGGAACTTGATGGATTCCCTATGGAATACCAGGTATATGAAAAAGGTCTCAAGATGAAATTTATTGTCAAATCTGTCAGTGCAGACCAGGTTAATGATCTAGTTTTTAATATCCCCCCAGACTACAAGG
Source organism: Bacteroidota bacterium (assembly GCA_013288905.1). Lineage (GTDB taxonomy): Bacteria > Bacteroidota > Bacteroidia > AKYH767-A > JABDAW01 > JABDAW01. The sequence goes on from JABDAW010000125.1 coordinate 2,120, forward strand.
AATTGTCAAAAGTAGACCTGCAAAAGATGGGTGGAGGGCATTGATTTTTGAAGGTCGGATGGACCTACTTCTTCTATAATCCACCATTGAATCAGTTATAACTTATCTTTTCACCGCAGATTCTCGGATTGACACAGAAACAAGATGCTATTTAGTCTGTAATCTGTGTCAGTCCGAGAATCTGCGGTGAAAAGATAAGTCGTGGTTCATTAACTCGCAACATAATCTTCAAGGAAACTAAATTGTTTTGTCAGATGACTGTTGCTGGTAATGGTAGCGCGGGCTATTATACCCTTGTCATCATTTTGGAATAATGCAGGAAGCACCCTTTCTATAAGGTTTTTGCCGAAGTCATCAGAAGATTCGCGAGGCAGCTCACAGGGAAGATTATCCACTGCCATCACAGTAATTGTATTCTTTTCAAATGCACCATCTGTAGTCCCGGTTACGGGATCATATCCATAAAAGGGATTATCAATTGTGGAAGGCATGGTGGTAGAAGGAATACTGCCATTCAAGTCGCATGTAACATCAGCAATGACGCTGATATGAAAGGCTGGAGACTTCATCTCTTCCTTGGTGAATAGCGGTGCAGCGAGGGGATTCCAAAAGGCACAATGGATAAGCATATCACATACCGGAGCAAATCGGATAAAGTTGCTGTCAAATTCTTCAGGATGCTCATAGAAAGCGCCATGCACCCATGGTCTGCCATCCTTTGGTTTATAATAATCCATGGAATGAAGATTCACATAGACAGGCTCACGAAAAGAATAATTGATGAATTCGTAAGGGGTGACTTTCCGAATTTTAAGTATGCCCATAGTTTCGATGGCACCATTCGCCACCCTTCCGCCGCCGGTAATGATTATTTTTAAATTAGGGAGCCTGACCTTTTCTAATTCTGCTTCCAACTCAAGCAGACTATTGAATTGATAAGCTTGGCGAAGATTGAATAGATTATATCGTTTTCCATAAGCATTGATGCCATTGTAAGCTCCGATAATGCCCGCGAATCGCCCGAATCCGATGACACGGTTATGTTCATCATCAGTCAGACATTCGTAGTCTATCAACTGAATTTTCTTTTCAAGAATCGCCTTCAAAAGTTTTCTGTTATGAGATTGTTTTTTGATGGTATGAGAGAAGAAAAGATATTTTTTGCCAGGGATTAAATCATTGATTGGAACTTCTTTAATGCCCATCAGAATATCGCATTCACTCAAATCCTCCTTGAGCTGCAAGCCAGCCGACCGATATTCATTATCCAAATAACAGCGGTATTCACATGGTTGAATAAACAATTCCACATCAGGAAATTGCTCTAAAATTAATTTGCATTGTGCAGGCGTAAATGGCACACGTTTATCATGCGGAACCTTTCCTTCACGAATAATACCAACTTTTATTTTGTTCATAGAATTTCTTTTTTGAAGGCGCAAAGATAGATGAATTATGATTTTTGAAAACCTAGAGGACCCAAAATGGTAATAAGATACTTGTTATCATCGGATTTCAGATTTGCGATTTTTAGGTATATTTTGGTTTGGAAGGAAGCCTTTTTCTTCGTAACTTTGCATTTGTAAATTTAAAATGGTAAGTGTTAAAAAAGTCTTTGTTCATTAATTAAAAATATTGTAATTTCGTCCCAATGAAAAATGCGATAGTCTTTGGCATCTTATTGAACTTCTTTTTCGGGGATGTGGTTGCTCAACAACTGTATGTGGATAATCCTCCTGCTCTTATTAAATATGAGGGTGAAGGTGGTATAATAATCCATTCACAGGGTTGGGGTGTCAATTACAGACGGGCAAAGATGCTTACTGTCAATTCTAAACGGTTTTGGGATTTTGACTTCGTGACCGTGTTTCATCCTAAGGAAGTCCCTACTATTAATCAAGACCTTCCAAATGCTAAGACTTATATTTATGGGAAACTTAATGAAGCCTATTTCCTTCGGGCTGGCATTGGAAGAGAAAAAATTATGTATGATAAAGAGGAGAGAAAAGGCATTCAGGTACGGTATAATTATTCAGCAGGTCTGTCTATGGCTATTACCAAACCAATTTATCTTGATGTTTATTCAGCAGATCAAAATGGAGATACTTTAGAGAAATTCGATCCTTCAAATCCATTAGATCCTACAACTATTATCGGTAGAGGTTCATTCACTTATGGGTTAAGTGAAATGCAAATACATCCGGGTCTTTATTATAAAATGGGATTGAGTTTTCAGCAGGCAAATGAGAACCTCAACTTCTATATATTAGAAACAGGCTTTGCTCTTGATGCCTTTCCAAAACCAATTCCAATAATGGCAAATACTTCGAATAATCGCTTGTTCCTAACATTTTATCTTAATGTTATGATTGGTAAAAGATGGAACAAATACTAAAATTTAATGGCTGAAATAATAGAAATAGATTCTCCTCAAAAAGCAAAAAAACCATCCTGGTTAAAAGTGAAGTTGCCTATAGGTAAGGAATATGCATTGGTTAGAGATGTGGTGGACAATAATAAACTTCATACAATTTGTGAGAGCGGCAATTGTCCCAATATGGGCGAGTGCTGGGGTGCAGGAACAGCTACCTTTATGATTCTTGGAAATGTTTGTACACGCTCTTGTGGATTTTGTGCTGTAGCTACAGGTAGACCTTCGGCTGTTGATTTAGGCGAACCATTAAGAGTTGCTGAATCAGTCAAACTCATGAAAGTCAAACATTGTGTTATTACTTCTGTAGATAGAGATGATTTGAAGGACGGTGGTTCATTAATTTGGATTGAGACTATCAGAGAAGTGCGTAGAATGAATCCTGAAACCACCATGGAAACATTAATTCCTGACTTTGCCGGTAATATGGAAAATCTTCAAAGAGTGATTGGTGAACGACCTGAAATAATATCTCACAATCTTGAAACCGTTAGGAGGTTGACTAAAGAAGTACGCATACAGGCTAAGTATGACAGAAGCCTTGAAGTCTTGAAAAGAATTAAAGATTCAGGAATCAGGACCAAGTCTGGGATCATGCTGGGACTCGGAGAGTTAATTGAAGAAGTTCTTGAATCAATGGATGACTTGTTGAATTCAGGGGTTGATGTTTTGACATTAGGTCAATACCTTCAGCCTACCAGGAATCACTTGCCAGTTTATGAGTTTATTACACCTGAAACCTTTGCAGAATTAAAAGTGATTGGAATGAAGAAAGGTTTTAAATATGTTGAAAGCGGACCCTTAGTCAGATCATCTTATCATGCCGAAAAACACTTGCTTTGAAAACTATAATTCATTATAAATTAATTTCTCAATTGTACCTTTGTACTGAAAATAAAATCTGAAAATAATAATAAAAAATGTTACTAAATATTAAGAATATGAAAATTAATAAAATTGTTACCGGCATAGCAGGCTTTGCCTTAATGGCATTTGCCATTTTCATTATGCCAAACTTATTATCCAAACATAATAAGAGTTCAAAGAACCCGATTCGTGCTGAAAGAGATGAAAGGGAAAGTTATAACGATGCTGCAAAGTATCTATGGAGCATGAGGGTAAATCCTGCGACAGGAAGAATTGATATCAGCGAAGTTGAGGCTGCAAGGCAACTTGTTGATGGTATGGCTAATGAAAGTCGAAACGAAAGAATGAAATCAAATTCTTTGGATTTGCAATGGGAGGAATTAGGTCCAGATAATATTGGCGGAAGAACCAGAGCCATTCTTATTGATCATACAAATCCTAACCTTATGTTTGCAGGAAGTGTTTCAGGTGGATTGTGGAAATCAACTGATCATGCTCAATCTTGGTATAAAGTTGATGATTCCCAGCAAAACCTATGTGTTTCCTGTATTACACAGGCTGCAAATGGTGATATCTACTTCGGAACCGGAAATGGTTTCGACTTTATTGCCGCTGATGGCAACAGTGGCTTTTTAGGTCAGGGTGTCTGGAAATCTACAGATGGCGGCAATACATTCAACAGACTTGCCTCTACTTGGACTACCTCTGCTCAACAAAATACTTGGGATGTAGTTAATAATATCTACGCAGACCCAGATAGCGCAAATATAATTTATGCAGCTACTAATCAGGGGTTACAGAGATCTAATGACGGTGGTATTACATGGATTAACCCTGTTAGGGCTAATATGACAGGCACTCAAATCTCCAATACTGCACAAACTGTAAAAGTTGCATCTGACAGAACTGTGCTCTGTAGCGTTGGAGGTCAACTTTATATTTCAGATAGCACTGGTCATCAAGGCGAAGATTTTACTTTTAAAAAGGTTACAACAGTTCCTGCATCAAACAGGATAGAAGTAGCAATTGCTCCTTCAAACCCAAATGTAATGTATTCTGTTGGAATTACAAGTGGTTCAACATTAGCTAATATATACCGAACTACTAATAAATTCCAAACTGTTAGTATCATCGGTCCCGGAGGAGGAAGCTTCGACCCTTATTATGATGCAGCAGGCGGACAAGGAAATTATGATTGTGCCCTTGCGGTTGCTCCTGATAATCAGGATAAAATATTTGCTGTTGGTATTTCTGCCTGGAAATGGCAATTAGATAGTAACTGGACACAGATGAACGGTTATTATGCTACTAATTATGTACATGCTGACATGCACACCGTCATTTTCAATCCTGCTAATCCTTCTGATTTCTTTATTGGCACTGATGGTGGTCTTTATGAAACTCAAGATCAGGGCTTAACATTTGCTGCAATGAAC
>JABDAW010000126.1 GCA_013288905.1 Bacteroidota bacterium
ACTTTGCTAATTAGGAAAGTTTGCAAGAATCATGTTTTGCTACTTTCCTAATTAGCAAAGTCACAAAACAAGACCGTTTTGCCATTTATCAAATTTGAAAGTTTTTTTGAGGTAGTTTTGGAGACTTTCTGTTACTTTATTTTGGATCAAAGTAAACAAATTCAGGCATAAAATAGATTTGAAAACCCATAAAATATTTTTATTTTTGGGGAATAGAACTTTTTTTAGTTGATAAAATTATTCATAATAAATGTATAATAGATTGATATTATATTGTGATATTTGATTTTAAACTATCACCAAAGCAGATTTCGGGAAAAAAATAATAAAAATACTTGCATGTTATTCTAAAGATATTTCTAAATTTGCCATCTCAAAAAGTAGTAACAATTCAAAATAATAAAACAAAAAAAGAAGATGGCAAAGAAAAACAGAGGTACAAATTTGGTTCAAAACCCCTTTAAAAAAGCGATGCTAAGCAGCGTGGATAATGCCGGGACGATTTCGGGAACCGTGATGAATAACCTGAATTTGAAGAAAGGTACCGATAGTAGAATCATGGATGCCTATAATTATTATCTGCCGTTTGATACTGCCGTGCAAAATACGGTGGTGGCATTGAGGCAGGCGATTAATGAAAAATTGACTTCTACTAAAGTCATTCAATTGACCGAGAAGGGGTTTGCGCTTCGTCTTCATGCTATTTTTATTGGTGTCGAAGGCGTTTATGTGAAGCATTCATCAAATTACGATCGTCTGCTGATTGGTGGTGCCGAAAGTTTTGAAAGTGTAACAAGAAATTTGCAGAAAGATCGCCTGATAGCCTTAGAAACCGCTATCGGCAGCGATGTGTCATTAACCGCTGTGAAGGCATTGGTGACATCTTTGAAGAATGACGTAATCAGCGGCATCAGCGGTCAGCAAAGCGAAATCATGAATGTTTCTACAGATTCGGCAAGTGTCAAAACCGTTGTAAGCAATGCTACCACTGCCTTGTGGGTAGTTTATTTTATGTTAATGATAATTTTTATTGCAAATGTTTCTTTGGCAATTGCTTACTTCCCGATGACCTTTATTTATAAAGCAGCCAAGCAAATGATCAAGACAGTTTATGTTCCTAAAGCTACTATCAAAAAAATTCTTAGCCACCTTTTCAAAATCGGCGAAACATTCACAGCCAAGAATAATGGTACGGTGGATTTATGGATAGGCTTGGCAGAGACCTCTACCAGTGATGTCTTGGTATGGTATCTCTTGCCAGCCGGAGCGACGGTTACGGATATTGCCTATAGTTTATTGGGGAATCCAACTTTTAAATTTGTGATGACAAAGAATGCAAGCCTAACTACTGCGGGCGATTTGACGTTTACTGTCAATGGAATATAAAATCAATTAGGAATTAAAATCAGGAAAGCCTTTCGATGATGAATCGGAAGGCTTTTTGGTTTTTAAATACCAAAGAAATTAATTCTCTCTTTTCTATATTTGCATTTGGAATAAATAATAAAAATATAACAGTCATGGCAGTACGCAGAGCATTTAATTTTAAGAAATGGATTGATGAAAACCGTCATCTCCTCAAGCCTCCCGTAGGTAATCAACAAGTCTATCTCGACACCAAAGACTTTATTGTCATGGTCGTCGGAGGTCCTAATTCCCGCAAAGATTATCACCTCAATGAGGGCGAAGAATTCTTTTATCAACTGGAAGGTGACATCGTGGTGAAGATCATTGAAGATGGCAAACCGGTTGATATTCCTATCAAAGAAGGGGAGATATTTCTATTGCCAAGTAAAGTCCCTCACTCTCCTCAACGTGGCGCAAACACTGTGGGTTTGGTGATGGAAGTCATCCGCCAGACGGAAGAGAAAGATGGCTTCCTCTGGTATTGCGAAAACTGCGGCGAGAAGCTTTATGAAGAATATGAACACATCACCGATATTGTAAAACAGCTTCCTCCCATCATGAATAAATTCTATTCTTCCCTTGAATTAAGAACCTGCAAAAAGTGTGGAACTGTGATGGAACCACCGACACCGGCTAAGTGAATAGTGAACAGTGAATAGTGAACAGTGCAAAAAAGCGTGCACTCACTATTCACTATTCACTATTCACTATTCACTATTCACTATTCACTATTCACTATTCACTGATATGAAGATAGACATCCACACACACATTATCCCTCAACATCTTCCAGATTTCAAGAATCAGTTTGGTTATGGCGGGTTCATAAGCCTGCATCACCACAAGCCTTGTTGCGCAAGGATGATGATTGATGACCGGTTCTTTCGGGAGATAGAAGATAATTGCTGGAGTGCGGAAGTCCGCATGAAAGATTGTGACCATCATCATGTGGATATGCAGGTGCTTTCTACGATTCCTGTCTTGTTTAATTATTGGGCGAAGGGAGTTGATGCATTAGAGACTTCCAAGTTTTTGAATGATCATATTGCAGGCATTGTGAAGCAATATCCTGATAGATTTATAGGCTTGGGAACCCTGCCGATGCAAGCTCCTCCATTAGCAATAAAAGAATTAGAAAGATGTATGAAAGACCTTGGTATGGCAGGCATCCAGATAGGGTCGCATGTAGATGGCTGGAATCTGAATGCCCCGGAATTATTCCCCATCTTTCAAGCCGCAGAAGAATTAGGAGCAGCAATATTTGTTCATCCCTGGGAGATGTTAGGCTCTGATAAGATGCCACAATATTGGTTGCCCTGGTTAGTGGGAATGCCCGCAGAAACCTCAAGAGCCATCTGTAGTTTAATCTTCGGAGGCGTCTTTGAAAGATTACCGAAGTTAAGAGTTGCCTTTGCTCATGGTGGTGGCTCATTCCCCTTCACCATCGGCAGAATAGAACATGGCTTTAAAGTAAGACCGGACTTGGTGGCAGTAGATAATCAGGTCAATCCAAGGAATTATCTTGGCAAATTTTATCTTGATTCATTAGTCCATGACCCCTTGATGTTAGAAGTATTAATAAAATTATTTGGAGAAGATAAAATATGTCTCGGTACGGATTACCCTTTCCCCTTGGGCGAATTAGAACCCGGCAAGCTCATTGAATCCATGAACTTTAATTCCATAACCAGGGAAAAACTTCTTTCCAAGAATGCTTTAGAATGGCTGGGGATAAAATAAAGAAGACACGAATCAGTGAAATTCGTGGCTTCTTTATTTATTAATCTTTAGTCTTATTCCTTAACGATTTTGTTAGTCACCATTCCTTTCTCAGAACGAATACTAATGCTGTAAACACCCGCCGCCAGGTCGTTTATGCTAATATTATTCAATGACGAAATCGTTCCATTTATATTCTTCACAACATTCCCAAGGACATCTGTGATGGTGCAATTAATGATCTCATTGCTTTCAATTCCAATAACTTCAACATGTAAATTGTTAGTTGTAGGATTAGGATAGACAGAAACTTTCATACCATTGTTTAATGAATTTATTCCAGCAGAACTGCGTACATCCAAAGCAATATTTCCAGGAGCAACACTCACAGTAAAAGAATCCTGCAATGTACCTGTAAGATTATAAATAAAGATTTTTCCAAATGTCACATAATCAGTTTCGCCAGCATAGATAAGGGAATTGATAGGGTCATGAGCCATTCCGTAAATATTTTTATTGATATGCAATGTATCATAATTAGTGAGTGATGTGGTATTAAATCTATTCATTACAGTATCTCCCGAAACCTGGTAATAAATATAATTTGTAACTAATGAAGAAGCCCCGCAGCCACTGGAAGTAGCCAATCCGACAGTAGTAAGGTTACCTGATGCGATGCCCAAAGAACTAACACTTGCTGTTGAGTAATCACGATTATTAACAGTATAAATAGTATTACCATCAGTAGCTATGCTGAAAGGATTTTTCCCGGTAGAATCAAGATTTATATTCCCAATATAAGATTGACCATTAAGATTCACTTTCCCAATAAAACCAACTTCATTTCCATAATTAAAACCATTGTTGACAGCAAGGTATGCGGTATCGTTATTAACCACAATCCCCTCTGTAGAATAACCAGGTCCGGTAAGTGAATCGAATTGATAAATAAAGCTCAAACTGTTCTTATCATAAACCTGAAAGTAGGCGAGATAATTCACTAAATATTCGCCACGGGTAATCAAAAGTTGATTATTCCAAACAGCGATTTTGCGAATACCATGAACTGTTTGTGCATTCAAACGAGCATGGGTAAAACGATCGTATTTAATTAAGAATGTATCGGCAGCAGCATAAATAAAATTTGAGTCCACAACAACACAAGACCCAAAACGAGCATTATGAATCGTGTCAAAAGCCGCATAGATGTGGGTAGTCGGGTCATAAGAACCGATAGTAACAGGAACAGTTTGGATAAGATTATTGTAATCATAATGTCCTTCATTAAGCACAATTACATTCTTCACATAGTTTTGCGCAAAGGCAAATTGAACGGCTGAAATCATCATCAAGACGACCAGCAAATTGGTACAGATTCTTTTCATTTTCTTTAATTATTTATTATTAATATTTTTTATTTAAATTTCATAGAACGGATAACCCTTCATGGATTATTAATTGCTAAAGTGACTAAAATTATGTGGAGGAGTAGATGCGCAACAGCCCCATTTTATTGGGTTCCCGAGCGGGAACGGTGCATCCTGCCTGACATAGCTTCAATCCGCGAAAGCATTGTCAAATCGGTAAAGGCAGGTCTCCTGACTTGTAACTTTTTGCCGTCCTTCCCGCCGAGGCAGTGGACATTTGAGATGGCAAAAATTTTGTTGTTACTTACAGTTGCGCGACAGCTTGTGATTCTCACACAATTCCCTATTATTCTGCGTTGTGAAGCAAAACCTTTTCCTAAATGAAGAAGATATATAAAGAACGAGGATGCAAATATAAAAATCAAACTGGAATTTGGAATAAGAGTTTAATATTATCTATTCATTGTTGAAAATATCCATACAGTTATTCATCTCCTTACAATTTCGCTACAAGGATACAAGTCTTTTTAAAAGTATTGGTATTGCCTTTTAAATCGAAAACTGAAAGATAAGCAATATAGATTCCTATCAATGCTTTTGAGTTTTGATCGTTGATTCCATCCCAGCTAAATTCACCGTCAGTACCCAATAATTCATTCGCAACAAGGCTCCTTATCACCCTTCCTTTAGCATCAAAAATAATGATAGTTCCTACATTTCCTGCAAGATTAAAGTGGTAATGGAAGTTCACAACGTCATTATGTCCGTCATTGTCAGGAGAAAAAATAGCTGGCTCACAAAAGAAAGTATTATTGGTATTTTGGGTGGATTCAAATTGAGAGTTTTTATATCCCGGAGTTCCAAAACCATTACCTTGCGATGCCGAATGCCAATTGGTATTGTCTTGAGTAGCCCGATCAAAATTCAAACGCTCTAAACTCACTCCATGAAAGTCTGTCAATAAAGGAAATTGCATGGCATCTGAAAATTGAAACTGATCAATGATTTTGGAATTGGCACCAATTACCGCAACGCCCCCGCTATCAACATAAAACATAGGCATAGATGGCAATTGAATAAAGCCATTGGGGTTAGAAGTATAGAATTGATTTTTTACCTCTGAAATGCTCCCGGTAAGAACAATATAATCACCAGGGAGAAACAAATAACTTGCAGCAATAATTGGTTTTGTATCAATGACCATGCCCGAAGTAAATCCCATATTCGCCAGTGATAAATCTTTCAAATCAAAGATTTTATTGGAACGATTATAAAGTTCTACATAATCACTGCCACCTGCCAATGGAGCATAAAGAATTTCATTGATAACAATATCGAAGCTGTCGGCAACATTGGGGATTCCAAATAGCGCATCTCCTGAAATAAGAATATTATTCGATAAATCATAGATGTCGGTTGCTGTCAAATTATAGATAATTCCATCCGCAAAGGGATTAGTAAAAGTAAGATGAACAAGATTCCAATTAAACCCGTCCCTTATAGCAATTGAAGGGTTTCCTAAAGAATAATCCACAGAATAATTTGACAGGTTTTCAGAGGAAACAGGATCAACAGCTTCATTGAAATGGACATCTAAAGTGGTAGCGGAAATCACTGACAAGTTAGTGATAGCAGGTGGGATGGTATCATGCAAAACAGATCCGACATAGAAGTTATCAAAATAGAACTTGGTCGCATCACTGATGGTATATTGACAATAAATCCCAAAATAATTGGTAGATATAAAAGAATTATCAGTAAAAGAATTTCCTTCCGGAACATAGTTCATTCCTCCTGTAGTATCAGTCAATACCGTCCATAAACCCACACTGTCTCGTGTAATTTTGAAGCTAATATTATTAACTGAATTACTGACATGATGTGGAATGCCGCTGAATAAAACTGTTGTTGAAATACCTGTTTGCTTAACTAATTCAACATCTTTATTAGTCCCGAGAAAAATATAATACCCATTTAGATTTCCCTTTAGATTTGCTTGATCAGAGACTAAATAAATGCGAGTATTATTGCCTGTAGTTGGGGCTAATGAAATCTTTACAAAGAAATCCCACTCAACATTATTTAAAACTGAGCTTGGAGTAGAAAGATAAGAAGTAGCGGCAACAGTTCCATTTAATTGTAGCTGAAAAGAAGAGTTGATTTTATAGTTAATTGCATCACCGCTCCAGGTAGGATTTGATGTAAAATCTCCATCAGAAAAATCTTCAGAAAACTGTCCTTTTGAAGATAAAGAAATAATCAATAGATAAAGAAATAACAGAGTTTGTTTCGGCTTTATGGCAACAAAACTTTTGAATTTATAAATTTGCATTTTCCTAGAA
>JABDAW010000127.1:0-2157 GCA_013288905.1 Bacteroidota bacterium
GATTCAATTTTATCAACTCTGATTTATTAATTGCTTCTGTGAGCCGTCCTGCATACTCAGTAAACTGTTTTGGTTCCTTTCTATAAATATCATTCAATTGGAATAAGACATCATTCCATCTTTCAGTAGGGAAATAGGTGCCTCCATATACTGGGCGACCGTCTGGCAGAGTAAAGCAATTGAAAAATTATTGAATGATAAGTATTCTTTGTTTTGCGATTATTACAGGATAGAAAAAGAAGGGTTGTGGGAGAATGAAAACAATATTCTGCTAAGAAAGGAAAGTGATGAAGTCATTGCTGAAAGGCACTTAATGACGAAAGAAAAATTACAATCCGAGATTCAAAATTGTAAAGAAATTTTATTGAAAGAAAGAGATAAAAGAATTTCTCCAGGTTTGGATGATAAGCATCTCACTTCCTGGAATGCCTTAATGATAAAGGGTTATGCAGATGCTTACAATGCATTTGGAAACCAAGAATATCTTGGTGCAGGTATTAAATGTGCTGACTTTATTTGGGAAAGAATTAGGAGTAATGACGGAAGTCTTCATCATAACTATAAGAACGGAAAAGCCTCCATCAATGGCTATTTGGAAGATTATTCTTTTATGATTGAAGCCCTTATAGCCTTATATCAAAATACTTTTGATGAGAATTATTTGCATAAAGCAAAAGAGCTTATGGATTATGTTATTCTTCATTTTCATGATAAAGAAAGTGGAATGTTTTTCTTTACTTCTGATATTGACAAGCCTCTAATAGCAAGGAAAATGGAGATTCATGATAATGTCATTCCAGCTTCTAATTCAAGTCTTGCAATGGGTTTATATCTCTTGGGAATTTATTTTGAAAACAAAGAATTCAAAGCTATTGCCAAACAAATGCTGAACAATATTAAAAAGAATATGAATGGCTATCCGGGTGGGTATTCAAACTGGGCGATTCTCATGACATATATGATTGAACCTTTCTATGAAGTAGTGATTACAGGAAAGGATACTCATGCAATCAGACAGAAATTAAACAACTATTATATCCCGAACAAAATCATTGCCGGTAGTATTATCGACAGTTCTATGCCTTTATTGAAGGGACGTTTCAATGAGGTAGAAACTTTGATTTATGTTTGTGTAAATAATACTTGCAAACTTCCAGTTAAGACTGTTGCCGAGGCTTTAAGAATTATGGGTTTTCCTAATTCTTAAAATAATTATTTCCCTTCCATCCAAGACAAATAATAATCATCGGTTTTTATTTTCAGGGAATATTCGGTGAGCCAAAGTGGTTTGAAAGTATCTATCATTACAGCAAGTTCGAGAGTTTCTTTTGCACCAATACTTTTCTCAACTGTTCCTGGATGGGGACCATGTGGAATGCCTCCTGGATGTAATGTAATTTGACCTTTGACAACACTCTTTCGGCTCATAAAATCTCCATCAACATAGTATAAAATCTCATCAGAATCTATGTTGCTGTGGTTATACGGAGCAGGGATGGCTTGTGGATGATAATCGAAAAGACGTGGGCAGAAAGAACAGATGACAAAATTATGCCCTTCGAAGGTTTGATGCACAGGAGGCGGTTGATGAACCCGCCCCGTTATTGGTTCAAAGTCATGGATAGAGAATGCCCATGGATAAAGATTTCCATCCCAGCCGATAGCATCAAAAGGATGTGTTCCATAAACAAAAGGATACATCATTCCCTGTTTCTTTATCATGACTTTAAAGTTGCCTTTTTCATCATGAGTTTCCATGTTCGAAGGCTTACGAATATCTCGTTCGCAATAAGGGGAATGTTCCAATAATTGACCATATTCATTTCTATACCGCTTCGGGGTGACTATAGGGCTGTGAGATTCCACAATCAATAATCGGTTGTTTGAATCCTTGAATTCTATCTGATAAATTGTTCCTCTCGGAATCACCAGATAATCCCCATAAGAGAATTCAAGATTCCCATAAATTGTTTTTAATATTCCAGAACCGATGTGAACAAAAATTACTTCATCAGAAGTCATATCTTTACGAATCCAATTCAAAGTATCCTTAACAACCTGTTTGAATAACGGGTCTTTAGTCAAAGTATAGGTTTTAGAATAAAGGCTTATCAATTGTTTTCATTCTCCCACAACCCTTCTTTTTCTATCCTGTAA
>JABDAW010000127.1:2167-6811 GCA_013288905.1 Bacteroidota bacterium
AGAATGTGCTTGCGGCTTTGGAGATAATCGTTTTCCGGTGCAACATTAAATCCTATAAAACTTTCATGATTCAAATGCCTTTGATAAGCTATCTTCGGATTGACAGTGTAGGGCTTTCCGACCTCCTTAATCATCGTGGGAGGGTAGCAATGATAGATTAACGAATAGACATTTGAGAAGCCTTCTGAGGAGACAAGTTCTTCAGCATAAAGATTACCATCGGCTTTGCGGTAGATAGTGTGACGCTTGTGAGGGAATTTCCCTTGAGAGTGATATTGTGGCATAGAAATTATATTATTTATGATGCAAAATTACGAAATATCAATTAAAAAAATTAACTCATATATTTTGAGAAAATCTTTATTGGCATTAAGCACGAATTATTTAGTAATATTTTATTTGCTAAATTTGCGCCTTATTAATTAACAAATAAATATACTACAATTATGGTAAGAAAAGCAAGTGTTACCTGGGATGGTTCAGGTAAAGATGGTAAAGGTGCAATGACCACTCAAAGTGGCGTACTTAAAGGAAGTCAGTATGGTTTCTCTTCTCGTTTTGAAGATGGAATTGGTACGAATCCAGAAGAATTAATCGCAGCGGCTCATGCAGGTTGCTATTCAATGAAGTTGAGTTTCTTGTTGAAGTCAAAAAACTTTATTTCCGAACATATCGAAACGACTTGTTCTATAACTTTGGAAGAAGGAAAAATTACTTTGTCGTACATAGAGGTTACCGCCAAAGTGCCAGGTATTTCTATGGAAGAATTTCAAGCATGTGCTTTAGAGGCTAAGGAAAACTGTCCGATTTCTTTAGCTTTGAATTGTGAGAAAACTCTCAAGGCGACTTTAGTTTAATTAAAAAAATCAGGAATCATATTAAATATGATTCCTGATTTTCCTAATTCCTGATTAATGAAAAGGATAGCGGTTTTGACATCCGGTGGCGATGCACCTGGAATGAATGCTGCTATTCGTGCAGTAGTTCGTGCTGGCATCTATAATGGTTTAGAGGTCTTTGGAATTATTGGCGGGTTTGAAGGTATGATTGATGGTGATTTTATTCCCTTGCATGCCGAAACGGTAAGTAATATTATTCAACGTGGGGGCACCATTCTAAAAACTTCAAGAAGCCCGCGATTCCTCACTCAGGAATGCATGAGAGGTGCTTCAAATCATATAACAAACCTTTCCATTGATGGAATCATTGCTCTTGGAGGCGATGGTACATTCCGCGCCGCAGATGATTTTCAGCAATATTGTCAGATTCCGTTTATCGGTGTGCCTTGTACTATTGATAATGATTTGGCTGGCACTGATTATACAATAGGATTTGATACTGCAATAAATACCGTTGTTCATGCTGTAGATAAAATTCGTGATACTGCCGATGCTCACAATCGTCTTTTCTTTGTTGAAGTAATGGGGAATGATTCTGGACAGATCGCTCTGATGAGTAGCATCGGTGTCGGTGCTGAAGCGGTGTTGATTCCGGAGTCTATTACCGATACAGATCATTTAATTCAATTACTTGACAAGGGTTGGAATCGCAAGAAAACTTCCTGTATTATTATCGTTTCAGAAGGCGATGAAGAGGGTGGTGCGGCTCAAGTTGCAGAGAAAGTCAAGAGCCATTTTGATTATTATGATACACGCATTACGGTGCTCGGGCATATCCAGCGCGGCGGAAATCCTTCTTGTATGGACAGAGTGAATGCAACCAGGCTGGGAGTTGCAGCAATAGAGGCTCTTCTCGCAGGTCGCAAACATGAAATGGTGGGAATTGTCAATAATCAAATTGCTTATACGCCCTTTAAAAATGCGGTCAAACAGCACCCTCCGATTGACCCCTCTCTTCTTAAAATTACTACTATTCTTTCAGCATAATTTCTTCATCAAATTTCAGAAACAAAAAATTTAATTCTTGAAATTCGTAGCTTCGAAATACTGTTTTCTTTTTAGAAATTAAACGTCAAAGTCATTTTTGAGTAATCAATAATGGCTTTGAAGACATAAAGAATATCACTTCCCAATACGCCATCCATTGGCTTGAAACCCATGCCTACGTATGATTCATTTACATGCGCGAGATCCATCAAAACGGCATCATATTCCTTAATTACCAATTTGCCGAATTGTATTTTTTTGATCAACACGGCATGTGATATGAGATCATTATTCCCTACGCCGGCGGATAGTTGAGCATTCTTTGTCAATTCGGCATCTTTCCTGAATCTTTCAAAACGAGTCTTGTCAAATACACTTTTTGAGGCTCCTGTATCTAATACCAGGTTACCTGTTTTTCCATTAATTTTGACCTTAATTATCAGGTGGTTGCCGCCTTCGCCCATATCAAGAAGCGTCATCGGAATCGTGGTATAATTTTTCATATTATTTGTTTTAAAAAAACGAATACCCGGCAAGAATTTCATCTGCCAGGTATTAATATTTATTTATCTTTTTCAAAAATTTTACACTGCTGGAGGTGGCGGTGGAACGGGTAACAAAACAACATTAACCACAGTGGTTTCGCCCCTTTTAATAACAACTGTTATTGTTTGAGAAACCTTTCCAACCATGTCAAATCTGTAACGATAAGTTCCCCAAACAAATGTATCATCATGATAGAATCCAATATTATTAGTAACCATTGCCGGTCGCAATGGCATATCCAAATTAGTAACAGTCATTCCAATCAAAACTTCACCAAATTCATCATGTCCAAATCCTTCGATACCATCATGTTCGGTAGGTAAATCATCAATGGTCATAGAGGCCGCAAGCCCTTCTCTCAATGCAGGATTGCTCACATTAAAAAACGTGGCATCATCCATCAGATTTACAAAATCAATTTCAAAAATTCTTTTTTGAATAACGTCTATCTCAAGCAGCGCGGCGTTCTTGGCTTTGATCGCCAACTTTGGCTTGCCCAACCAGCCTTTGTAAGTCTCATTCAGATTGGTGCCGCCGGTAATTATCAAGGTCGTTATTTTGGTCGAAGTTACATACGCAGGAACGGTCGCAACCAGCAATGTGGCTTTATCCAAAATCCCTTTCACCAAAGGTCCCAGCGCAGTCAGCGAATATTTAAATAGCATCGCTTCGGTATGCTTGAAGAAACGCTCCATATCATGATCCCCCACCGTCCTTGCATAGCGCATAGAAGGCGAACAGATAGATTCAAAAATATACTTGGAGTCTGCTCTCTTCGCATCCATTTGATTCTCCGCAATTCCGGCAGGATCAACCATCGCAATCACGATTTGTTCCTCCAGCAATGCCTTGTCGGCAATGAAAGTGTCCACATCTTCCTGCATGGTATCATACGTAGCTATCTCAATACTGTTCTCTGACAAATATTCCTCAACAACTTCACAAGTATTATTTTTAGCTATTACATTTTTGTCCATCTTTATTATTTTTTAATTGGATGCAAAGAAACGAATAATTCCGTCAAACTACTATTTGAACGAATTTCTTACGATTCCTTGTAAATTTTTGCCTCCCTCCTTTTAATAATTACCAAAACCAATGCTATTCGCGATACATCGGACGTGAGCCGCGACAAAATTGATGCAGCCCGCGACACATTGGAAGTGAGCCGCGATAAAAGCGAAGTCGCACGCGATACATTGGAAGCGAGCCGCGATGAAACAGAAGTGCCGCGCGACCAATCGAAAGTGCCGCGCGATAAATCCGAAGTGCCATGCGATCAATCCGAAGTGAGGCGCGAAAGGGGATTAAGGATATTTTAGGCTATGAATCAAGGTTTTAAGCGATCTCATCATCATTTTATTCCTTTATATATAATATTTGGAACAAATTTTATCATTCATTTCCTTTTCACTAAAATTTCTACTTTTGCCGTTCTAAATTTTGAAAAGATATTGAATATGGCAAAAGAAACAATTTTAGTCCTTGGGGCTAACGGGCAGATAGGCACCGAATTGGTCGAGGCTTTACGCATGGAATATGGCAATGATTTCGTGGTCGCATCGGATATTAAGAAGCCTTCCGAAATTCATAAAGGACCCTTCGAAATCATGGATGTGATGGATGAAAATCGCCTAATGGAAATCGTGAAAGATTATAAGGTAACCCAGATTTATCATCTCGCGGCATTGCTTTCCGCCACTGCCGAGCAGAAAATTAAATTGGGTTGGGACTTGAATATGGGCGGCTTGCTGAATGTCCTGAATGTTGCTGTGGAATATAAGGTTACGAAGGTTTTCTGGCCCAGCTCTATAGCAGTTTTTGGTCCATCAACACCTAAATTAAATACCCCGCAGCAGTGCTACATGGATCCTTCGACAGTCTATGGCATCAGCAAACTGGCGGGCGAACATTGGTGCAATTATTACTTCAATAAATTTGGTCTGGATGTGCGTAGTATCCGCTATCCTGGCTTGATTGGATATAAATCAATTCCTGGCGGCGGCACTACAGATTATGCTGTTTATATTTTCCATGAAGCCCTTGCCAGAGGCAGTTACGATTGCTTCCTCGAAGCCGATACCATGCTGCCGATGATGTATATGGAAGATGCCATTCGTGCCACTATCGAATTGATGGAAGCACCTGCCGCAAAGATCAAGACCCGCACCAGTAATAACATTGCCGGCATGAGTTTTACTCCCGGCGAATT
>JABDAW010000128.1 GCA_013288905.1 Bacteroidota bacterium
AAATGTTCTTAATTATCGTTCTTTATATGATTTTATCTTTCTATTACAGCTATCATTTAGTGGATAGCATACAAAAAATAACAATAAACAAACCTAGCCTTGAGCTAGTACAAAAGAAAGGAGACAATAACATGAATTCAAATAATAAATTCGACGTCGCAAAAAAAAATCAAATGATTAAAACAAATATCACATCTACAAAAGAACATCCTAAGTACAACCTTTGCAATTAAATATAATAGCCCATTCTTGGGCTATTTTTTATTTGTAGCTATTCCATATTAAACATTGATTTCTCATTAGTTTACGTTTGTGTAGTTTTGCACGCATGGACGTTTTAACAAAAGAGCAAAGGAGAAAGAATATGCAAGCCATTAAAAGCAGTGGTACTAAGATTGAAATTGCATTGGCAAAAGCCTTGTGGAATCAAGGTTTCCATTATCGGAAGAATAATAAAAAAGTTTATGGTAAGCCTGATTTTACATTTAAGAAATATGGACTTGCAATATTTGTTGATGGCGAATTTTGGCATGGGAAAGATTGGGAACAAAGAAAGAATGACCATAAAAGCAACCAGGAATTTTGGCATAAAAAGATACAACGAAATATTGAAAGAGATAAAGAAGTAAATTTACACCTCAAGAAAGAAGGATGGAAGGTTTTAAGATTTTGGGGAAGGGATATTGAAAAGAATTTGGAAACGTGTGTTAAGAAAATAGAAAGAAAGATAAATGAAGCTAAAAGAAAGGATTAATATTGATGAAATTGACGGTAAGAAATATCGGGTTAGAATTGTCGAACCGATAGATAATAAGAAAGCTGTTATCACCCATTATTTGCATAATATAGATAATGGTGTTGCAAAACATTTTAAAAAGGATGCTTTTAAATTTGTTAAGGAATATATCAAGAATGAAAACCTTTCTATGGTTGCAGAAGAAGCTTTGCAACAGCTTCTTTTTGAGGTTGAAAATGTTCCATTCCCTACACCAGAAAATTATACTTTTAAATTCATTGATTTGTTTGCAGGGATAGGAGGTTTTAGACTTGCTATGCAGAATTTAGGAGGCAAATGTGTATTCACTTCGGAGTGGGATAATTTTGCAAAAATTACCTATCGAGCCAACTTTGGAGAAGTTCCTTTCGGTGATATAACAAAAGATGAAACTAAAAAATATATCCCTAATGATTTTGATGTTTTGTGTGCTGGGTTTCCTTGTCAACCATTTTCAATTGCAGGTGTTTCAAAAAAGAATGCGTTAGGAAGGCTTCATGGTTTTCTTGATGAAACACAAGGTACTCTTTTCTTTGATCTAGCAAGAATTATCGAAGATAAAAAGCCAAAGGCTTTTATTTTAGAGAATGTAAAAAATCTTTTATCACATGATAAGGGAAAAACTTTTAAAATTATCCTTGCCACCCTTAAAGAACTTGGATATTCCATTCACTATAAAGTTTTAGACGGTAAACATTTTGTTCCTCAACATAGAGAAAGGATATTAATTGTTGGATTTAGGGAAGAAATATTTGGAGGAAAGGAAACATTTCAATTTCCTGATATGAGTAATAAGAAATATGCTCTAAAGAAAATTTTAGAAAAGGAGGTTGAGAAAAAATATACGTTGTCTGATCATCTATGGTTTTATTTACAGGAGTATGCAAAAAAACATAAAGCAAAAGGAAATGGTTTTGGTTTTGGCTTAACAGATTTAACAGGCATTTCAAGAACTATGAGTGCGAGATATTATAAAGATGGCGCAGAAATATTAATCCCCCAAAAGGATAAAAACCCAAGAAGATTAACACCGAGAGAATGTGCAAGATTACAAGGTTACCCAGATTCTTTTTTAATTCAAGTTTCAGACAATCAAGCTTACAAACAATTTGGTAATTCTGTTGTCGTACCATTAATTCAAGCAGTAGGAGAAAATCTTATAAAAGAACTTTTGAAATAAATGGAAACGATTTTAACCAAAGCGATTCAATCAGTTCAGCAATCCAAAATTGCATTCAGCAAATTCATTACTGCTAATGACACGGGGGCTACTGGAGGACATCAATCAGGGTTTCATATTCACAAATTATCTTGGAAATTATTTTTCGATAAGGAAGGACAAAAAGGAACAAACAAAGACAAATATATTACAATTAAATGGCAAGATGATTTTACCACTTCAAGTCGATTTATTTACTACGGTGTTGGTACTCGTAATGAATACCGTTTAACAAGATTTGGCAAAGGCTTTCCATTTTTGCATGATGAAAATATTGGGGATTTATTAATCCTTTGCAAAAAAGATGATGACTATTATGAAGGATATGTTTTACAAACGGATGAAGAAATAGAAGAATTTTTTGCTGCGCTAAACCTATCTTCAAATGATACGAATGGAATCATTCCTCAACAGTTTGAAGAGAAAGAGGAGGATAATTTAATGTTATGCTTTAGTACATTCTTAAAATCTTTGAAAGTAGAATTCCCCACAACTTATGACCTTGCAACAAATGCAAGGAATTGTTATAATGGAGCTTACAAAATAAATAGTAATATTATTAAATCAAATCCCGATAGAGAAATTTTAAATTGGCTTGATGCAGAGTTCCAACTCTTCAAAACAATCGAAAACGATAGGTATAATCAAAGAATAAAAACTCCTTTTAAAAGTGTTGAAGAACTTGTTGAATTAGCAAACACCATATTGAACAGAAGAAAAAGTCGGGCTGGCAAATCATTAGAACATCATCTTGCAGAAATTTTCAAAACCTTTGAACTTAAATTTGCTTCACAAATTATAACAGAAGATAACAAGAAACCTGACTTTCTTTTTCCTAATGTTGAGGCATACAATAACCCAAAATTTAACAGCAAAAAATTGGTTGTTCTTGCAGCAAAAACTACTTGTAAAGATAGATGGAGACAAATACTAAATGAAGCAGATAGGATTAAAACAAAACATCTTTTTACATTACAACAAGGAATTTCAAAAAATCAACTTGATGAAATGTACAAATACAACGTTTGTTTAGTAGTTCCGGATAAATATCTAGCAAGTTTCCCAAAAGAATTTAAGGACAGAATTTTGACTTTGAATGGTTTTGTATCTTTCATCCAAGCTACACAAAAATAACAATAGTATATAAAATGAAAATAGAGAACTTTGAAAATTTAGAATGGCATATCAGGAATAACTTTATACCGCCATATAGTGAGCAAGCAATACAAGGAATGTTGAAAACCTGTGAAGATTTCCAAAACGGGAAATTGAAATTAACCGATGAAATTGCATCAGGTAGTGGTGTTACTGTTGCAGAATTGTTTGAGGATTTGAGATTGGAATTGGTTGATGGAAAGATATTTCCTTTTAACGAAAACTTTCATTTAAACTAATATATACATAAAATAATTAGAAATGAATAGTGAATTAAAAGAATTGAATTTTAATGATCTATTGATATTTGACAGTTCAGTAAATATAGACAGTTATGATTTCAATACTTATATTCAAAACGACAAACATCTTATAAAAGGCTATTGCATACGATGTGAAAGTAAAGGTTGCAACATCTGCCCTACTGATAAGGATTATGAATTAAAAAATATTTCTCATGGAGCAGCAACAGATGACATATTACAGGCAACAAATCAAAATAACATTGACTTTTCAAATTGGCATAACGAAGGTGTCTTATTTTTAATGGAAGGACCAAGTAAAGATTATGACATTTATGAAGAAGTTGAATTTAATGGATATAAAAAGAGACCAACTAAAGATTGGTATTGGGTTCACGATGAACAGAAGCATTATTCTTATCCTGAAGAATTTAAAGGTGGTCGTTATGGATCTCTATTTAATAGTATAATTTTTACTTTCAAACTTAGAAATGCCTATCTTACCAATCTTGTAAAGTGTGGGTTAAATAATTCAGATGATAATTTTAAAGGATTAAGGGAATACAATACAGAGTGCATAAACACTTGTTATGAGAACTTTCTGCTAAAAGAAATTGATATTATTAAGCCGAAAATAATCTTTTGCTTTAGTAAAAATGTTTATGATTTCTTATGGGGTAAATTTTCTGATGATGATTTTCCTTGGATAGTAATTCAATTACCTCATCCTACGAGAAGGCAGTTTTCAAAAGAATTATTTAGACATGCATATTATTCAATGATAACAGAAGGGCTTTATGAAAGTGGTATAATTACAAAAGAAGAAGCTGAAAGAAAATTTGGAGAATTCTTAACATTGTCAGATAGGAGAAATGGATAATTAGATAAGTAATTGAATATTTGATATTTTCTGTTATTAATAATTCCAAACTTCCCCCGATGATATATTTTATCATCTCCAATAATTCATTTCGATTGTTTAATTTTGCGTCGTTGGATTGCTTAAAAAATAAGCATGGAAAAGATGACGTATGGCAAATGATTGGTTTAACAAAGAGAAAGTAGAGGAGAAGAAAAGCCTCACCCCAGCCCTCCCGAATAACTCGGGACAGGTCTCCAAAAGAGAGGGAGCTATCAGTCGTGATATGGTGAAGATTTGGGTTCATGTTATCTGGTCAACGGAGTATCAGCAAGGGGTTCTGTATGATGGATTGCGGAAGAAATTGTTTCCTTATATGAGGGAGTATTGTGCGATATGGGGGATTGAGATGGATTGTATTGGCGGGTCCCGCACGTGCGCATAAGCGTCAAGTTAAGACTTAGCAATTGACAATGAACTGTTAGTAAAATCTGTTGTTTTAGGGTAAAAGATAAACAAAAAAACAAGCTATTTGTATTTCAAAATACGACTAATGAAATCAAATAGCTTGAATGGGAAAAATCCCTGCGACAAAAGTAATGTAATTTTAAGAAATCTTAATGTTGATATTATCAACAAGTCTGCCGTGAACTCTGGATTTCTTAAACGAAAGAGTGAAAAAATCACACCCCTGAACCTGATTTTGGGATTCATGACAATGGTTTCCAAGGGGCGAAACAGCTACTCATTTTGGGGTGTCGAAATTGGTTTCCTTGCCAACAAAACAGTTACCAAACAAGCTGTCGAAGATCGCATCAATGTTAAGGCAGAAGAATTTGCGAAGGCAACATTGGAAGGTCATTTGCGGGAGAAAATCGGTGCCAACATCTCCGTAAAAACAAGAGGTATTATGAATCTTTTAACCAATGTAAAAATAGATGATACCACGAATTTGGCTCTTCCTGATATGCTGGCAAGTCAATTTCCAGGTAGTGTTTGCAGAGGTGTGAGAAAGGCTATTGTTAAGGTTCATGTCCTGTTTAATCTGACTGAAAACACCTATGATTTCTTCCAGCTTCATAGTTATTCTGAAAACGACCAAAGCCTCTCTGCAAACATTTTGGACTACCTGCAAAAAGGCGATTTAATAATACGTGATTTAGGGTTAGCAATTCTGTCGGTAATTGGTAAAATAATAACAAAAGACGCCTATTTCATATCCCGTAAAAGTTTCAAAATAAAGGTGTTTGATATCGATAGCGGAGATGAAATTAATTGGACCAAGGAACTCAAAAAAAAGGGTTTCATGGATCGTCAGGTCATCGCAGGGAAAAAGGAAAAAATAAAAGTCAGATTGATAGCCGTTCCGCTTTCCGAAGCACAGGCAAATGAACGAAGAAGAAAGGCTCGAAACGATAGAGATAAGCGAGCAAATCATTCCCCTGAATATGATTATTTGCTTGGATACAGCATCTATTTTACGAACATTGAAACTGATAAATGTAATGCAGCACAGATTGCACAATTGTATCGAATCAGATGGCGAATTGAAATCATTTTTAAGAGTTGGAAAACCTGCTTCAGTATGCAATCATTAATCCACTTTCAATGCACCAATCCAGCAAGAGTACGATGTACGATATACTTGTTAATGTTATATGTTTATTTGTTTCATGTCATCTGGTGGAATCATTGTCAAAAAACAATTAAGGATCAGGTAGTAGAAGTAGAATTAAGTATCTTGAAAATGGCTGCCTTTTTCAATGAACATTTTTCATTGCTTATTACTCTCAAATCCGACAGATTTATAATTGAACAACTACTAAAACATTGTACTTACGACAAAAGAAAAGATAGAATTAATGCCGAGAAATTTATTAATAAAATGGCAGCTTAACTTGACGCTTATGCGCACGTGCGGGATTCATTGTTTGTTTAAGTATTCGTCATTTAAGGATTTGGAAAGGAATGTGGATGACATAAAGAGGGATTCGGCGTTATGGATTAACAAACATGGGTTGGTGGGTGGTGATGATAAATTCAAATGGGACAGGAATTTTATTGGTGTTTCTATCGGACAGAGTTCGGTGGATGTTTTGCGGGATTATATCCGGTGTCAGGATTGGGTGCATGGTCGGAAGAGTTTTCGGGAGGAGGTGGAGGAGGTGATGGGGAGGTATGGGATGGTGTGAATTAGGAATTAGGAATTGCAAGAATGAATATATGCTGGAGGATTATGTGTGTATGTCGGGGGATACGGTTCATTATCTTGAAAGTATGTATATGGGTGCATAAAAATCATACCTTGTCATAAGCAATCATTTTTATCTGCATTCCTATTTTTCCCATTCCCACTCTTTTTCTGAACCTCCACCCAAATAAAACAACCCCGTCCCTCATCCCAAAAATCCCTCCCCTTATTCCAAAAACCCTCCACCCGAT
>JABDAW010000129.1 GCA_013288905.1 Bacteroidota bacterium
GGTTTTATTCTCTCATCGTCTTGTGATTGCGGGCGCAACAACAAGACGATGAAGAGAATTATGAGTTATGAAATATGACTTATGAGTTGCAGTATATGACTCATAACTCATATTTGATAACTCATAACTCCCTGCCTTATCCCAGGAATTGTTGATATTTGCACACGCAAAAACCAAAAAGCAGATCCCTATGATATACCAGTTTATGAAGGCTTATGCAAGTCGCAAAATTTTTTTAGCAGTACTATTATTCTTTATTTTTTTGAATGTAATGTCTCATGCCCAGGACGTTGAAAAGCCCGACAGATGCAGGCAATTGTATTTTTCATGGGGCTATAACGGAGATAAATATACGCATACCGACATCCATGTTTCGCAGCCCACATTGGGCAATGATTATACTTTCAATAACATCGAAGGGCATGATTATAAAGGTTGGGATAATCAGATTTTGCACAAAGACCTCACGATTCCACAATATAATTATCGCCTCGGCTGGTGGTTTAATGAAGATAAAGGGCTGGCTTTTGAAATAAATTTCGACCATACCAAGTTCATCGTTACGCAAGGACAACAAGCGCATATCACCGGGACTTTCGGCGGAAAGAATGTAGATTCCACAATTACTTTTCTGTATCCGAATTGGGAATATTTTTTGAATAATGGAGCAAACTTTTTATGCTTCAACATCGTCAAGCAGCTTCATATTATTGCAAACAAAAAAGGAACCCTGAAGGTTGATCTCCTCGGCAAGGCAGGCATAGGACCTGTCGTTCCTCATGTTCAGGATATTCTTGATGGCATGGCAAATAAACCGCATTTTCAGATAGGCGGCTGGAATACCGGAATTGAAGCTGGCATTAAAGTTACCTTCTTTAAATTATTTTATCTGGAATATACCAACAAACTTGACTATGCCCGCTATTCGGGCTTGCGAGTCTATTTTGGCACTGCACATCAAGCCTTTGGAGACTATGAAATGATATTGAATCTCGGGGTTAATTTTCGTCTTGGAAAAAGAAAAAGCAGTTGAGAATTAAACTTCGTCAACAACAATTCCTGACTTAGCAAGAAATTCATTTAGCTGCTGCATGGTAGGCGCATCATCCAGAACTTGCTGCTTGGTGAGCCTGACAAGATAGTCAGAACATGCGCTGTCAGCCCTGTCCATCGGAGCGAATTCCTCATCATGAATATTAATGGTGAGACGAAGATAGTTGCCCGGAATCATCATTTCA
Organism: Bacteroidota bacterium; assembly: GCA_013288905.1. GTDB lineage: Bacteria > Bacteroidota > Bacteroidia > AKYH767-A > JABDAW01 > JABDAW01. Next base: position 1,239 of record JABDAW010000129.1, read on the forward strand.
TTCATCTCATAATCGGTCACCTTGTTGGCACCACGCATCATGATATCGCTGATACGAGTAGCCCAAAACAACTCTCCCTCATCTTTAGCCTGCTCGGGGGTGATGGGTCCGGAATAAGTTCCCGAACCAATGCTCAACACAAAAACTTCATCATAATTAATATCCTCACCTTCCTTACCAAAGCCATAATAAAAATGATTCCTGGAGAATTCCGCAAGGGCACCCATGGAAGGATTATTGATATACACACCACCATCAATGCAAAGCCTGTGGGGCTTTTGACCCTCGATCGGATAAGTCAATTCATAAGCCGGCAAATAGGTAGGAGCCGCAGAAGTAGCCCTGCAGATGTCATACAACCTGATGTTTTGACCAGGATTAGTTTTGGAAGAACTGGACTTGAAAAGCAAAGGGAAATTATTTGCCAAATCATAACAGCAAATCATCACATCGGTAAGACAATCATTGAGGTGGGCATCATCTAATACCTCCTTGAAGACTTTAGCAATTCCTTCTGTGCCGTATTTGGGTTCAATGGCAGCATCAATTTTAGAAATAAGTTTTCCTAATATATCATGGCGAGGAGGGAATATTATCTCTCCTTTGGTAAGATAAATGTTTAAGATATCATCAAGACTTAACTTCGCCCCATTGGCTTTATTGGAAGGGTCCCTGGGAATGGTCAATGCACTTGCAATCAAGCCGCCAGTGGATGTTCCGGCTATCAAGTTGAAACTTTGCCAGATAGGTTTTCCGGTAAGTTCTTCGATTCTTTTAAGGATGGTTACAGGCACCACGCCTCTTAAACCACCACCATCAATACTAAGGATTTTAAATGCTGCCATGCTGAATAATTAATTTGAGAAGGGCAAAGAAAAGAAAACGCAGCAATATTATAATGGAATAATTAGCTAATTTTAACCCGTCAAACAAATTAATATTCTCTTATGAATGATTCCAATGATAAAGTTTATTCATCCAAAGCCCCTGAACCGGTTGGCTTGTATCCTCATGCCCGCAAGGTCGGCAATCTTTTATTCCTATCCGGTGTAGGACCGCGTGAGCATGGCACTAAGAAGATTCCAGGTGTTGAATTGGATGCGAATGGAACAATAATTTCTTACGACATAGAAGCCCAATGTCATTCTGTGTTTAAGAATGTGAAGTACATTCTTGAAGAAGCAGGTTCAAGCTGGGATAATATTGTCGATGTAACGGTTTTCCTGACGAATATGAAAGATGATTTCAAAACATATAACTGCATCTATGCAGAATATTTCAAAGATAATCTCCCATGCAGAACAACTGTTGAAATCAATTGCCTCCCCACTCCCATCGCCATTGAATTAAAGGTGATCGCGACTGTCTAAATCAAGTTTCTATTGATGAATAAGAGTTATTATAATACTGCCAATAGCTCCTTATGGTTATTTACATTGGCAGTATTCTGTGCATTAATATTGCCACGGTTAGTTCAGGATGGGATGTTTCTCGATGGAATATTTTATGCTGCTATTTCAAGAAATCTCGCACATCATCTTGGCACTTTCTGGAATCCTCACTACTCCAATACTTTCTATCCATCCCTTCATGAACAACCTCCTCTGATGTTTTGGCTACAGGCTCAATTCTTCCGTCTGCTGGGCGATTCGATGTATGTGGAAAGGATATACTCGCTCCTAACTGCAATAATTACTGCTTTAGGAATTAATCTTATCTGGAAGGAATTATCATATCATAAACCAGAGATTAAACAATATGGATGGCTCCCCGTTTTATTCTGGATTATAGTTCCCATTTGCTTTTGGTCCTATGTCAATAATCTAGAAGAATGCACCATGAGTTTGTTTGATGTGTTCGCAGTTTACTTTATCATTAAATCCCTCAATCAAACAAACAAGATTCCCCTGCTTTTAATTTCAGGAGGATTCATCCTTCTTGCAAGCCTGACTAAGGGACCTCAGGGGTTGTTTCCATTATGTATTATAATAGTGAGATATTTCACACATAAGGATATTTCATTCAAAAGGACTTTGATCTATTCAGTAGTCTTAGTTTTACTCCCAGCTATTATTTATACTTATTTCTACACTAATCCAATCATTCGAGAAAGCTACCATCAGTATTTCTTAAGACGTTTTGTTTTGACCTTTAATAATAACAACCAGACCACGAATTTCCGATTATATCTATTATTCAGATTGATTGGTGAATTGACTCCAGCTCTTCTATTAACAGGCATTTCCATGATCTTTGCAAGGAAGAAAATAATTGTTAAAGAATTCTTCCATGATCACAAAAGAGACTTCTATTTCTTTCTTTTTATTGGATTATCCGCATCACTCCCTTTAATGATCACATTAGAACAAAGAGGTTTCTATCTGACCACCTCCTTCCCTTACTTTGCTATTGCCTTTGCATTGATAGTTGTGCCTTTTATATATTATCAAATTAATTTATTAACCAATAAATTCATCAAAGGATTTAAGGTTTTATCATTGGTGATGTTGATCGTGGTTATCCTTACTACATTCTCGGCTATCGGGAAGACAAAACGTGATGAAGACATGCTACATGATATTTATTTGATGGGAAAAGAAATCCCACCAAGGACAGTCATCTCAGTTGATCGCGATTTGTTTTACAACTGGAGTTTACATGCTTATCTTCAAAGATATTTTCATATAAGTTTAGATGAAGATACCTTAAGGAATTATCATCTTATAGAGAAGATAAATCTCAACCCTAAAAGCATTCCAAATAATTATTCAAAGATAAATTTGCCGACTACCAAATATGATCTTTATCATAGAAAATAATAAAACCTTTTCCTAATTTTGCCTCTTGAAAATAAGTATATAATCATAATTTAAATGAAAATGGGATTCATAAATTCAGGTGCATTTTGGGGAATAATAATTATCCTCATCGGCGTTTCAATGGTGCTTCGGTATGTGTTCAATATTCACTTTCCGCTCTTCAGGATAGTCATTGCGTGCCTCTTGATCTTCTGGGGATTGAGAATGCTGATGGGAAGTTTTGGTAATTCGAGATACTACAATTATAACTCGACCATCTTTTCTAATTCCCGCCATCATTATGACCGATCTGACAATAGTTATAATGTTGTTTTCGGTCGTGGAGAATTAGATTTAAGAAATGTCAAGGTGGATAAAAACCAAAAGATTCAGGTTAATTCAGTCTTTGGAAGTTACACCATCAGGATTGATGACAGTATTCCGGTGAAGATTATTTCAAATGTCGCATTTGGTAATATCCAAACTCCTGATGACCGAGATAATGCCTTTGGGAAATATACTTATCGCTCCTCAAACCTCAATGAGGATTCTCCATATATCCTCATTGACGCGAATGTCGTCTTTGGAGATTTGAAGGTATTGAAAGATTAATTCTCTTTCACGAATTTTCCTCTAAAGATTTGACTGACGGGATTATTTATCCCATTCCCTCTTATCTCATAAAAATAAATCCCTTCGCTCCAATTAGAAATTGAAATGGAATTATCAATACCAGTAAGTGTTTCTTTGTGGATTTCTCTTCCTGTAATATCGGAAATTATTAATTGAGAATTGCTATTCGAAAATTGAGTATGGATATTTAGAATTGTGCTGGCTGGATTAGGATAAATAAGCACTCCATTATTGTTTTGAGTGATTTCATTGATGCCTGTTGTATTATCAATTTTGGCAAGGAACATGCCTGGATTCGAGAGGGTAGTGGGGGCAAAAACGATGGTCGGACTTAAGCCATAGCCGGTCAAATAAACATTCCCGAATGCATCATTAGTCATTGCCGTTGCTATCTCATCATAGACACCGCCTACGAGCTTCGCCCATTGCGCATTGCCGCTTGAATCGTACTTTACAAGGTACAAATCATTGGTGGCATTGTTGCTGGTATTATTCAAGGTGATGGAACCGAATGTAACATGCAAACTTTGGAAATTCCCTGCGAGATATACATTCCCAAAAGCATCAGCAGTAACGAAGTTTCCATCGGTTTGAGAACTTGGAAATCCTCCTGCATTCACCGCCCAATGAGCCATTCCACTTGAATCGTATTTCGCAAGAAATCTGCCAGTATAATTCGATAAAAGCAGATTCCCAAAAGAGATGCTGTCGCCATTATCGGATGTACCTGTTACATACAAATTATTCGCGGCATCTATGGTGATGGTGCCAGCTTTCTCATTGCCGATACTGCTGATTTTTTTTGCCCAAAGATAAATCCCGCTTGTATCAAATTTGACAAGGAACATATCGGTGGTGCTGCCGGTGGTATCTCCATTGAATAATACGGTGCTGCCAAAGGTTATGGAATCGCTCTGAAAAATTCCATCCATATAGATATGTCCTGCCGCATCGGCGAGTAATGAAATGGCTGCATCATTCTTGAATCCGCCAGTACGTTTTGCCCAAATCACATTGCCGGAGGTATCATATTTGGTAAGAAAGAGGTCGCTGTTCTGGAGGTAGGGATCGGTGCTGGTATCAACATTTATTAAACTGGTGGTGCCAAAAGTCAAGGTATCACTAAGGAATTGCCCTGCGATATAGACATTCCCCACAGCATCGGACGCGATAGCATTTGGAGTTTGCCCCAGCTTTCCGCCTGCACTTTTTGCCCAAATAAATGCTCCATTTGCATCATATTTCGCAAGGAAAATCAGGTTTAATGAATCGGGATTAGTCAAAATAGCAGAGCCAAAATGTATGGTGTCGCTACTGAAATTCCCCGTGATATAGACATTCCCAAAAGCATCGGTGGTAACGGCATTGCCGACATCCACAGCATTTCCACCCGCCGCTCTTGCCCATAGAAAGTTGCCATTGGCATCATACTTTACAAGCAAAACATCGCCCGGGTAATTGAGGGAATTGACATTCCTCAAGGTGTCATTCCCAAAAACAATCAGCGAATCATAAAAGGCACCGCATACATAGACGTTGCCCAAGGCATCTATTGTTACGGAATTTGTCTGGCTCCAGCCTGTGGTTGCATCTTTTGCAAATGCCCAGGTGGGCGCAGATGAGTAGGTTTGGAAGGAGATTAAAAGAAGGGTGGCGAACAAGGTAATTTTTGATTTCATATTAAATTATTTAAGGTTTATTGTTTTATTTAAGGGTGCAATATTAGGAAAAGGGGGGGAAGGGAATCTTCCTGGGGAATTTTAATCCTTCTCCAGAAATAAAACTTCAGTAAAGTTAGAGGACATTAGAATGTTAAAAAATCACATTCTCGTCTATTACACGCATTATCATAGCATTTTAAGAAATTTCATCGTGTTAAAAACAAAACTTGTCGTCTTTTTCCCAAAAGTTCCCGAGGTTTTGGGAAAAAGACGACAAGTTTTATTTTTATGACGACAAGATGATTCCAAATGACAGCAAGATGATTTCAAATGACGGCAAGAAAACTTTAAATGACTGT
>JABDAW010000130.1 GCA_013288905.1 Bacteroidota bacterium
TTTCACATCAGGAGTAGCTTCTTTCTTTTGCTTTTTAGAAGGTTTCTTTATTGGAGCTTCCTTCTTGGCTGCGGGAGCTTTGTTCACGATACCTGCTAACACAATGCACAACTTGCCACTTTCATCTTTTTCGATTTTGAACTTTGATTTCATTTCTTCAAAGAAACGATCCTGTTCGATTTCTTCAAGAGTTCTTACCCTTCTTCCCAGTATATACTGGTACATTTTTTCGTTTTCCATTTTCTTATTATTTATTAAATTAATTTATGCTTTTAAAACCACGAAATCTTCTTTTCCGTTGCACTGCAAAGTTACAACCGATTTTTAGCATAAAAGTCCGCCTGTGGACTATTTTTATATTATAGCAATATTATTTTCAGATACCCAAAGCCTTCCTGATGACATTATAGGTACTTCTTTTGATGGTACTATGTCCAAAAATCAGATTTCTGAATGGAGGTAATAAAAGCCAGGGATAATCCTTTTCTAATTTCTCAAGCCATTCCGTATCATCCAATTCTTTAAGGTCTTTGAGAGCGCTGATAGCATCATTATATCCAACTTTAAGTACCGTTGATTGTAGAATAAGCAACAATGGAAAATGTTCCAAGATAGTATTCAAATCCCTTAGTGTCAGCACAAACAAGGTACAATCTGACAATGCCCTGATACTCTCAATAGAAGCTGTGCCCGTATTGAAACTATCATAGCTGGTTACCATTGTATTGTAAGGGTAATGAAAGAACTTGGTATTTCTTTTCTGCCCCTTGGCATTCGAGCCATGAGAATATAAATCGCCCTCTATCAGTATGGCAATATGTTTACAGATAAAACCTTCTGTGCTGAAGTTATCTCCTTTCTTCAGGAATTTACATTCTACAAACTTGAATATGTATTCAAACTGTAATTCTGTGATACCATGCAGCTTTAATATCTGCCACAATTCTTCTTTGTGCAGATTTTTGTCAAGTTGTTTCATGTTTTTTTATTTGTGTTGAATTTATCTTTTTCTTAATAGTGTCAAATTTACTTTATCCCCAGCAAGTATTTCATCCGCACAATTCCAGAAAGTATAGACGACATTCGACTTTATACCCTTCAGGTGTTAGGTTCAATGCCTTGATAGACTCCAAAGAATTTACCTGCATATCAAAACTTCGGAAACTCGTTACCACCCTGTTATCAGTACTGTTATACAATTCAGAGACTATTCTCTTGCCATTAATATCATTGCCAATGCCTATCACGACCCCTGAAACAAGAAATCCAAGACGGATACACTTTTTCCCTTCCACGGTAAAGAGTTCATTTTTCTTCAATCCCTCGCAATGAATAAGATTCCACAAAGCATCGAAAGCAACAGTAGATAGAGCATAAGGAGCAAATGCCTTTTGTAAAATGCGTTTAAACAGTTCTTTGTCAAGATAGGTCATGATGGGTTTTCGTAATTCGTAATTCGTAATTTTTAATTCCTAATTGATTATAAACTTCCCTTTGTATAGTTTTTCTAATCTTCAGGGCTCCAAGTATGATTGATCGTTATTTTTTTGTAAGAAATGCTACTCTGTTTTCTTTTCATCTCCCTTTTTCTTTCCAAAATTATACTTAACACCTATATTAAACCCCCAACAACTAAATGGATTATTATAGGTTGGGGCAATGGAAGGTTGATTGGTGTTATAATTAAAATAAGGCGAGGCATTATTCAAATAATTTATTGTTCCAGTACCTACAACTCCGCCCCCAAAAGACGATTCAGAATGGGAAGGTTCCCAATTTTGAATTATTATTAAAAATTCAATGAATGTAGTAAAATTGTCAACTAATTTTATATCGCAACCAATAGAAGACAAAAATCCGATTGAGTTTCCACCATAATAAGTTGTTGTATGATAAAAATCTGTTCCTAGTGGACTACCTCCTGAACTAAATTGAAAAGAATGTGTAATGTTTCCATCTATCTTAACATCTATACCTTCCTTAATATATGGTGTAAAAAGTCTTGTTTTCAATGAATATTTTAAGATTGATGTTAGGCATGTCATTTGACCATACCATTTTGAATAAAATGTTGATCCTTGATTCGATTGTTTACTATTACCGTCTAAATATGAAACACCTAATTCTCCACTAAAATGATTAGATATTTTATAACCCAAAGATAAATTATAATTAACGCCACTTCTAAAGGAACCATTTCCAATATCACCATCTTTTGTTAATCCATCCATATATGAATTAAAATCATAATTGTTTCCAATATTTTTAGGCAACAGATTATAACTTCCACCTATACTGGTTTCTATATAAAAGTTTTGTGCTATAGAACGAATATTCGAAAGGAATAATATTATAATAAGAGCGGCTGTAATTAATGTGTGTTTTCTCATAATCAATCTATAATTTTACAATCACCATTTTTTTAGTTTCTTCATAAGTCGAAGATTTAAGATTGTAATAATAAATACCGGATGTTAAATTTTGAGTATCAAACGGTATGGAGTAATTCCCTTTGTTATAATGTCTTTCAACTAATAAAGTACTAATCTTAGTACCCATAACATCATATACAGTTATTGTTACATTACCAGAATCTTTTAGGCTAAAACTAATAGTAGTTGAGTTTTGACAAGGGTTCGGATAATTTGTCAAGGAATTACTACTATTAACATTAATTGGAGATTTTTTTAGTGTATCATAGGGATTTGAATTTCTATGTTCAATATTCCCATAAGGATAAACGTAATTACAAAAGTTCGGATCTATCCTTGCATCAAAATTTGCCCCTGCATCTACTGAAAACCCTGGTTTAATATCTACCGAATTAGCAGCAATAACATCCAAATTATATCCCGAATGAGGATGGTCATAACTTTCATAAGGATGTACACATTGAATTTCTATAGTTCCATCAAATTTGACATTTTGGCCTCCAATAAATTTATCTTCTGCCCAATCTGTTAATCCCAAACTTACCGTTTCATGAAAGATATTACTATCAAATCCACAAGGCATTTGCATATAATAATGAACCGAATCTATGGAAAATGAATTTGGAAATGTGGTTGGATTATTTGGGTCATCAGGTGGATTATTTCCAAATGGACTAACATAATCACTTGCAACGGCCGAACTTAAAATTACATTCATTGGTAAGTTTGGAAATACCGTATTATCTAAATATGTTTGACTATTTTCAGGGCTTGTACATAACATATACCAACCTATGCCCAAATCGACTCCAAAATATTTATAATATTGTCTCGTGTAGGAACCATCAACAAGCCAATAAATAAAAAAAGGATCATAAATTAAAGTAACTCTATGAAACCCTGATGCAAGATCTGCACAGGAGTAATTAAAACCGCAATAATTGTTGTCATAATGGACATTCATTTTTAAAATTCCATTTGCGCCTCTTTGTTCTTCAAATACATCAATTTCATTACTATGTTGCGTATTTCCTCCATATAGCCAAAATGATGAATATGGTAAATATCCTGATGGAACATTACAATATATTTCATAAATACCATAGCCATATTTAAATGTTGATGTAATAGATGCGGATGAATATTTAAAGGTTATACCAGCATTTTCATAATCACAATAATTGGGATAGTGTGGATAATTAGGAGCATTGCAATAATAACTATTGCTATCTATAGGAGGGTTTTCAACTTTATTAACTAACTGCAAACCATTATTTACTTGAATATTTCCGGGTAAATACCATTGTTTTCCAATTTTAAAATTAATATCACCAGGCACCCATTGCGCAGGAACCCAATGATTAAAATCCAATACAGTACTTGGAAAATGTTCTTCATAAACCAATACATACGGATCTATATTACAGGCTGCTACGGGCATAGAATTAATTACTCCTACGCCGTTTTGACAACCTTGATCTGGATATGAAAATGGCCATGGTTGTGCTAATAACTGGATATTAAAAAAAACAAAACCTATAAAAACCAATAAATACTTTTTCATTTTCCTGATTTTTTAATTTGTTTCTTCAAAGCTTCATTTTCCTTCTTCAATTCTTGTATTTCCTTTTCTATCTTAATTACATAAAGATATAATTCTTCAGTCTTCTCCATTTGTCTGGTTTGCATTTCTCCTAAATTAATTCCTTCTTTCTTAATTTCATTAGCAGAAGGAATATTGGGTAGATGCTTATACTTATCAATATATTTATCTAAATCTGACAATTCCATAAGAGGGTGGTCTTTTGTAAAAACATAATCTGGCCAGTCTGCATAAAGTTTGACTTTTAATTCAGTTGCATAAACTAATCCATTAACAGCAAGTTTACACCCTGTTGGAATACTATTAGTCCCTATTCCAACACTTAATGAGCCACTAATACTAGTAAGATAAAACAAATCAGAACTTGAATTTCCATAGACTCCCATTGCAAGACCACCAACATAAGTAGTGCTATTATAAGTACCTCCATTTGTACTCATAATGTAATTATTCTGATCTCCAAGATATAGGTAAGCTGCATCTCCGTGATTTTGAAAATCATCAGCACCTCTAACCATTAAACTACCTCCATCAATTTCCACCTTTAGAGTAGGTTGTGTTATTAAAGGTTGTGTAGTACCAATTCCTACAAAGCCATCATCCCTAACCGCGAAAAGTGGATTTGAACTATGATCATTAATTTTTAAAGCATAAGTAGATGAAGTAGTACCATTTCCATAGACATCAAGTTTTGCCGTCGGGTAATTATTGGTGCCGATACCTACATCATCATAAGTTACTAATGCACAAATAATATCTTGCCAATTTTGGGCAGTGTATATGCCAGAACAATATACTTGTGGATTGCCAATAATACCGCTATTACTTATATTTTGATTAAGCAATTTCATGTGTCCGCTATGATCAACACCTACCATTCTATAGGTATCTTGATATGCAGATGTATCATTAAAAGATAAACTATCATCCGAAATATTTGAATTAAAATGAATGTTCCCATTTGCACTAACTCTCATCGCTTCAGCACTGTGACTTTTTACTACAAAATCCACACTATCCAGCGTCCCGATAAATCCAGCCTCCCCATGATTTCCGGTGATGTTCCAATCATTGCTGCCGGCAGGAATAAGCATTATACCCTTTAAGGAGTTGACACATCCTCCTGCATCGGTAACGGTTACTGAATATTGCGCTGCCGTCCCTGCTGTTATTGCAGGGCATCCTGTGATTGTTTGAGTTGTTCCAAAAGTCCCCGGCGACCATTGAAATGTATAGGGAGATGTGCCGCCTACTGGCAGGGCTGTAATGATTCCGTCATTTGCTGTGTCGCTTGATACATTGGCATTGTTGAGATATACTACCGCAGAATCATTGACAGCAGTTAATAATGGCGGTGAAGTAACGGTGATGCTATTATTTACGGTGCAACCATTTTGGTCTGTGATGACCACCGAATATAATCCTCCCGGAATGACATTTAGATTTTGTGCATGTTGACCACTATTCCAACTGAACGTATAAGTGCTCACTCCACCGCTGACAGTCAGATTCACAATACCATCAAATGCTCCGCAACTGGTGTTGAATCCATAGGAATTCGTCGGGCTTGTTAAGGTATCAATGATTGGAGATGGTTGAGTCATCGTTATAGTTGAAGTTGCCGAACAAGTGTTCATATCAACAACCGTTACCGAATAGGTTCCGGCTGATGCGTTCGAATAATTTTGATTCACAGAAGCATCATTCCATAAATATTGGTAAGGTGGAGTTCCACCGCCAATAGTGTTGGTAATAGCACCGTCATTGCCACCATTACAACTGATGTCATAGCCGGAGTGCTGTACATCGGTGAGTGTGGAAGTCAGCAAATTTGCTTGCAACAGTGTAGCAGTCAAAGTAGCTGTAGCCCCGCTCACACTGGCATCTGTAACGGTAACAGTATATGCTCCAGCAGCAATCCCTGTGAGGTTTTGAGTGGTAGCACCATTGCTCCAGCTATAAGAATAAGGAGTAACGCCGCCACCGACATTGATGTTGAAAGTGCCGTTGGTTGCGCCATAACACTTGACATTATATCCTCCATTATAATTGGATAAAGTATAAGAAACAATAGATAGCGATGTACCTTGCGAAAAGGTTTTTTCAGACAGGATAGCTGTGAGGACGATAAGCATTAAGAATGCTTTTAAGAGGAAGGTAATTACTGAATTTCTCATTTTTGTAGATTTTTGTTGGTTAGCGATAAAAATGTTTAAGAGATAAATAATAATATTTGAGGTTGTAAAATTAAAAAATGGTTTTGGAACCACCAAATTATTTTCATATTATTTTCATAAAAATTATCAACATCCTAAAAATTAAACAACTGTTTAAATTTTCTTTTGGAAGATCATATTGTGTTGAAAGCCGCTATTAATAAATGTTTCAGTACCTTTTGAAGAAACTTTTTGATTATGTGAATTTATGAATAATTAGAAAAATTATTTGTGAAAAAAAGTGAAAGGAAATAACTTTACTATAGTTTTAAACTTTAGTAAAGTTGAACAAAGACGCGAAGTTTAAAAATTCTGTTCCTGATTACATGAGGAAGAACACGACTTCTATAAGTCGCGTTTCTCTCCCGATAAAGAGTCCGTTTCATTAGACTCCGAGCGGAAAAAAGTATGTG
>JABDAW010000131.1 GCA_013288905.1 Bacteroidota bacterium
CAATAGCAGTTGTGCAAAGATGTAGAAACTATTGTTTCATCCGTTTTGCAGTAGTGCTAATTTGATGAAACAATTGTTTAATATACTTTGCAGTTGTGTTAAATGTATGAAACAATTGTTTTGATACTTTTTCAGTTGTGAAAGATGAATAGGACAATTGTTTTATACATTTAGCAGTTGTGTAAAATTATCAAAACAATTGTTTTTACTATTTAGCAGTTGTGCAATTGGATTAAGACTTTTATATTGATGAATTTTACCTTAAAACATTCCTTGGAAACAAGATTTCTCTCCTGAAAAGCTCGATAATGACCTTTCAATATGGATAAATTTAATGAATAGAGCATTATTAATTTCCTTGAAAATTATTTTCTGAACAACCGTAATACCCTGGTATCATTGAATCTTAGGTACTTTCGGATTTATCTGTTCAGGATTTTAATCAATATATTTTATCTCGGAATAGATTATGAATCGAATATTGTGCATCTTTGCAATCCCAAATTTGAAACGGGAATTATATAAAATTTAATAAAAAGGAACATGGCGAGAAAGAAACAAAAGGGAACAAATTTGGGGAAAAACCCCTTCATGCGGGCGATGATAAGCAGCGTTGAAAATGCCGGAACCATCTGCGCCGCCATTTTGAATGCCTTATATGATGCCCGCCTGACGGATTCAAGGATACTTGATTTGTATAATTATTTTCTGCCGCTAAACACGGCTGTGCAAAATATTATCATTGCATTATCAGGTGATATGATCAGAAAAAAAGGGGCTACCAATCAAATTGAAATGACACAAGAGGGTCTGCAACCCTTTATTCACGCCATTTTTCTTGCCATAGAAAATGTTTATGCCAAGGGAACAGTGGGCTATAAACGCTTGCTGGCTGGCGGTACGGCGAGTTTTTACAAGGTTTCTAAAAATGGTAAATTGACCCGTCTCAATGCTCTGAATACTGCTATCGGAACGGATGTTTCACTGGCAGCAGTGAAGGTATTGGTGGAGGATCTTATCGAACAATTAGGCGGAGATATCAAGGCGCAATCTACCGAGATATTTCATGTCAAGACAGACTCTGCATCCGTCAAGACCGCTGTTGCAAATGCCGCCAACGGCGTGTGGTACGTCTATCATGGGCTGATGATGGTCTATACACTTGACCCCGCCCTTGCATTGGCTTTATTGCCTATGGAATTTATCTATAAAGCTTCGAAACAAACCTCCAAAAAGGTCTATGTTCCGAAGGCTTCGATAAGGAAAATTTTGAGTCACCTTTTCAAAATCGGCGAAACGATTACCATGAAAAATAATGGCACGACAGATTTGTGGGTCGGCTTCGCAGAGACCGTCAAAGATGGCGTGAAAGCGTGGTATCTCTTGCCCGCCGGCGAAACTGTAACGGCAATTAATTATAACGTTTTGGGCGATGTAACTTTTAAATTTGTGATGGTAAAGAATTCCGATTTGACCACGTCCGGCGACATTACATTTTCCATTAATAAAAAGTAAGACGAACTCTTTTTATCACAAAGATTTACCTCAATCAGGAATCATGAAAAGCCCTTCGATGTTGAATCGGAGGGCTTTTTGAATTTAAAATAAGGTCTTAATTTAAAAAATAATCTTCCTTATTTCAAGAAAAAATAATGCTGGAAGTTGATAAAATATGCCGGATACATTCTGGTATAAGAATGCCCCAGCAGATAGCCCCCATATCCATCGGGAATTGTAGTGGCAAGGGACAGATCAATGCGGGTATTGGAATTGAAGATGAACTGAATGCCAGGGCGAGCTTCAAGATACCGCCCTGCCTGCAATGCAAGGCTTCCCGGGTCAAGATAAATCGGGCTGTTGGCATTTTGAATATTGCTTAAATAAATCTTCACCGCCTGGTAATCTTCACCAAGAAATTCGAGATAGATATTCACATTTACCTGCTTGTAATTCTTATATTTTGCCGGGAATAAAAGATACCCGAAAGACAGGCTGTAGTTGACCGCATTGCCATAATAAAGTTTCATCTCACCCAAATCCTGATACCAGTTTTGTCGGTAATAATAGGGAATAATACATCCCAAAGTAGCAGAGATAGCAAGCCTTTTAATCAACTGGGTGGCTATCAATCCACCCGCTATTCCTGCATTGTCATCCATCAAATCAGGTTCGGCTTCATCATGCGGAACCCTGCATGTGGAAACTTCGCCATAAGCCGCCATCCTGAAATGCCTGCGCTCGCCGTCATTATTGATGAATTTATATTTCGCCTTCAAGTCGAAACCATTGAAACGGTAAGGGTAATCGTTACCATAAGCCACGCCGTGAGTATCAATGATGCCGTCCTTTTCCTTAATGAATTTATCAGATTCATACAACACCGAACCATGATGATTTGAGGCGGTAGCAGTAAGCGTCAGCATCAACTTCGAGGAGACACCGTACATAATCATCAGACCATTCATGCTGCGGGTTCTGGAAGTATCATGAGAGGGAGTATATTCTGTGAAGAACTCATTGATTTGCCGAATGGTCAATACTCCTTTCGGGCAATTGCTGGCAGGTTCGGTATTTGGAAATAATTCCTGTGCAGAGGCTTGAATAAAGATGAATGAAAGGATGAAGATAAGATAAATCAGCTTCATCAGGCTGGCGTTACAAAATAAATTTTAGATGTTGAATTGATGGAATCCTTCGAAGAACAAGTGCCTGACATTTGACCTTTCCACTTCTTGAAATCTTTTTTTCGCATGAATTTTTCTCCGATGAATTTAATCGAGGAAGAGCCAGATAACGTCTTCTCTTTTGTGCTGATGAAGCGATAGACATCGCCTTCATAAGTCAAGCAATAATCATTCGATACAGTCACCTCCTTAAAGTTGAAAACAGCATTAAGACTACCTACCGAAAAGCCAGCATCTATCACCTTTTGAGCGATCTTATCAATAGAAATCTTTTTATCAGTTTTGAAGGTAACTGTCGCAATATGAGTATTCAAATCCATCTGCACATCAGCCACAAAATCTAATTCAAAAAGAGATTTTTGAGTGGCATAAGAACATGCCGAACAGGTCAATCCATCCACCGCCACCATGACGCTTGTGAATTGTGCATTGGCAAAATAATTTGTCAAAACCAAAAGACAAATAACCATGAAATATTTTCTCATATCAATTTTTATTTCTTGGAAGAACGCCAAAAGGAGAGGTTTAATTACCTCGGAATTACTTCTTTTTCTTTGTGGTATCTGCCGGACCTATTTTGGCATCATTACCAGCACCCATCGAATTGGCAAGGGAATCCACATTAGAATCTGTTTTCTTTTGATCTAGTTCAGCCTTCGCTTTTTCTTTGGCTTTTTCTTCTGCATTCGGTCCGCAGGAAATCGTAAAAAACAATCCTGCTATCAAACCTGCGGTCAATAATTTTTTATAAGTATTCATATCATTATTTTTTTGCAAAACTATAAAATCGAAAGTTAATCTCAAATGAATTTTGTCATCTTTTTATGAGAATTCAATAGAAGTAACCAAAAATATAAACATCTCGTTAAACAAAAATTCATTACGAGAACATACTGATTGTTAGGTATTTGATTATAAATCTTGAACGTGATTACGATAATGTTAATGAAAAATTTCATTCATATGCAATTTATTTTCTATCTTTGCCGTCAAATTTGAAGATAAGAGATGCGAAAAATTTACATTTTACTGCTTCTGGTACTACCAGTAATCGGCAACGGACAGACAAGCGATTGGAAGAGATATAGATACGAAATCATTGCAAACCTCGGGGTATCAAACTTCCTTGGCGATTTGGGTGGTGCCAATCAAATTGGAACACATTATTTCAAAGATTTAGAATTTTCACAGACTCGTTTTGCAGGAGGTATCGGATTAAGGTATAAGTTCACACAGCGATTAGCTATGAGATGGAACTTTAATTATGGAACCGTGGCAGGAAGCGATGCTTTGACTTTAGATCCTGCAAGAGAAAATCGTAATCTTAGTTTCAGGTCAAGAATTTATGAGTTATCCGGTAATTTTGAAGCAGCATTTTTGAAGGATAAAGGCGGACACAGGTATAAACTTCACAACATTATCGGGGATAAAGGATATGAGATTTATTCTTATGTCTTCATTGGTTTGGCATTTTTTCATTACAATCCTCAAGCCATGTATGTTGATGGAAAGTATTATGATTTGCAGCCCCTGGGAACTGAAGGCGAGGGAATAGCAGCCGGCGTTCCGTTATATTCCCTTTGGCAGTTTTCAATCCCTATTGGAATTGGATTCAAATATTCATTCGATAAGCAATGGGGAATTGGTTTGGAATATGGTATTCGTAAGACCTTCACAGATTACATAGATGATGTAAGTACGAATTATTACAACCCCGCAGCAATAGCTCAGGCGAATGGACCAATTGCCGCTGCACTTTCAAACAGAACCAATGAATTAGGTCCATTTGGGCACCCAAGCTGGACCCTGCCTGGCGAGCAGAGAGGACAACCAGCATACAAGGACAGTTATATGTTCCTTATGATTAATGTCAATTATAAAATTAAGAGAAAGAAACAAAATAACTTCTTTCAAACTTGATTCCTCGCAAGAACCAGACTGGCAATATTATCATATTGTTATCGTTTGGTTTTTCCAAGTTTGAAATGTTATTTTTAATTTATCATGTTAAAGAAATCGGGTTTATTTATGTTATTATTTTTCGCGTATGTTTCCACAATGACTGCTCAAAGGCATGAGTTGGGAGTATTTGTGGGAGCGGCGAATTATAATGGAGAATTAAACCCTGGTCCCTTGAACTTAAATTTCCTGCATCCGGGGTTTGGTGTGATGTATAGGTATAATAAAAACAAATTTGTTTCCTATAAACTGGAGGCTTTTTATGGCTGGGTTTCGGGGGATGATGCCAAATCAAAAGATTCCTTTCAGATACAAAGAAATCTTTCTTTCTTTTCCCATGTTTTAGATTTTTCCGGCGAGGTAGAATTTAATTTCTTCCCTTTCATTCCCGGCACTCAGGAGATTTATTTTACCCCATATATTTTTGCAGGATTCACCATTTTCCAGTTTAATCCGACTGCAAATTTGGGTGATACAAATTATGCTTTGGAGCCTTTGCATACCGAGGGAGGCGGTTATTCGAGAGTCGCTGCTGCCTTGCCTTTTGGCGGAGGATTCAAGATGTCGGTTACGCAGATCATCAATATTGGTTTTGAATTGGGGGTAAGACGAACTTATACCGGTTACCTGGATGATGTGAATGGGGTATATCCCGATCCCAAAGTCTTTGCGGGCAATCCTGCCGCGGCTGCGCTTTCCAACAGATCCAATATACCTTCCGAAGTATTAGTGGGCAAGCAGCGTGGCAATCAAAGCGGCGAAGATTGGTACATGTTCGCGGGCTTCTGGATTACTTTTAACGTCTTCAATATTGGCAAACATTCTTGCGAAGCTTTTCCTCATTTCAGATATTAATATTCAACAAAGATGAGCATCAAGGAGAATATTAATTTGGAAAAATTGCCTGTTCACATTGCCATTATTATGGATGGAAACGGCAGGTGGGCGAAGAAAAAAGGCGAGATGAGAATTTTCGGGCACAAGAATGGTGTGAAGGCGGTGAGAGATTGTACGGAGGCTTGTGCTGAATTGGGTGTGAAATTCCTGACCTTATATGCCTTCTCTACCGAGAATTGGAATCGCCCGAAATTTGAAATTAATGCCTTGATGGAACTATTGGTTTCGACGATTAACAAGGAGACCAAGACCTTGAATGATAACGACATTCGCCTTACTGCCATTGGCGATTTGGAATCATTGCCCAAGAGCTGCTATCGCGAATTGATGAATGCGATAGATAAGACTAAAAACAATAAAAGGATGACATTAGTGCTTGCCTTGAGTTATAGTTCCAGGACAGAAATTGTGGAGGCTGTTAAAAATATTGGGGAAGCTGTGAAGGAAGGGAAAATTGACCCAAAAGATATTACGGAACAAACTATTATTGATCAAATTTATACCTCCGATATTCCGGATCCTGAATTATTAATCAGGACGAGCGGCGAGCATCGGATCAGTAATTTTCTGCTATGGCAAATGGCATATACCGAACTTTATTTTACCGAAACTTTGTGGCCCGATTTCGGCAAGGAAGAACTTTATGACGCTATAATTGATTATCAAAATCGGGAGCGGAGATTTGGAATGACGAGCGAACAAGTTAAGAACTAATAGTAAATGATGAATTACTCAAACTTCGCTCTTTCTCCAAGAATTCCTTCATTAGTATGGCTGCCTTATTCGGCTACATATTTGAGAAATGTAGCTGCATGGAAGATTTATTCAGCTACATATTTGAGAAATGTAGCTGCATGGCTGACTTATTCAGCTACATATTTGGGAAATGTAGCTGCATGGAAGAT
>JABDAW010000132.1:0-788 GCA_013288905.1 Bacteroidota bacterium
AATGTTGCAACTAATAAATAGGAAGAGAATTTGAATAGTTTCTTAAAGGAAGAAACGCTAAATAAAAATTTCGGAATCCATTTATTATAATAAAATAGAAACAGCATTCTGACAAATGCGGATGAAAGATTCTGTATCACCAAAGCCCATACCCCACAGCCTTGATATGCAGCAACGATTCCTAATACACCACTAATAACAACACCAAATAAAGATACTTGCGTCTGTGTTTTAAAATCCAAACTAATAGTCAATCGAGTCTGCTGAACGATTGATAAAGCATTAATTAAAATACTTAAGGAAACGACTCTTGTGATAAGAGTAAGCTGCGGAACTTCATAGAATGATGCAATGAGTGGTGCAGTAAGAAATAATATCAGATAAAAGATGGCAGCAACAATAAAATTAAAATAAAAGATTGTTGAATAATCAACATTGGTAGGTTTATGTTTCTGAATCAAGGCGCTCGAAAACCCGCCTTCTATCATCAATTGAGAGATTGCAATAAATATCGCCAACATTCCAATCAAGCCATAATCAGAAGGCATTAAGATACGAGCAAGCACTATCCCAATTCCAAAACCAATACCCTGAACAGCAAACTTATCAATGGTATTCCAGATAAGACCGTTAATGGTTTTTGTTTTTAGTGATTGCATCCTCTGATCATTTTTTCTTTACTACCTCCAATTTTTATAGTTTATTTTGGAAATATTAAGCACCTTGAAGAACAACCAATTTAGTTTCAAATAGATCGAATTCACTGGATAGCCTTCTTGTTTCAGTCG
>JABDAW010000132.1:798-6332 GCA_013288905.1 Bacteroidota bacterium
TTTGCGAGAATGGTATTTACTATGAACTTCTCAAATAATGAAAGGTCCTTTTTCCATTTGTCGATATTTCCGGTGTTGATTTTCTGTGTGTACGATTCTTCATTGTACCAGTGGTTGTCAACTGTATTAATATTAAAATCTTTCATTGAAAAAAGAGATGGGTCGAGTTGTACCTGCTCTAATTCCAAATCAAGAAATGCCATTAATCTTTTAAGTTCATCTAATGGTTTTGAAACCAAGTCTTCATATCTTATAACATATATTCTATCCTTGTATTTTGGATTATTATATAAGGCATTAAAAGCATTGAAAATATTAAGCCAGATGATAGATTTAGTAAGGATTACAAGCCTCATGCCCGATGATTGTTTGTTATTCCTATATCTCTTTTCAACCTGTTTAAAAGAACTAACCACATCACGACCATCTCTATAAACATATATAAATTTTGCATCAGGAAATAGATCAAGTAAATCTTTCGCAACAAAAATATTGTATGGAGTCTTCTCTGAAAAATAAACAGCCTCCTCTTTTTTATTTGCTACATTCGAAAATAAATTCTCTAAGAATTCTTTCCAATAATTATCCAATTCCGTTTGTGAGAAATAGTTTTTTTGTTTGATATTACGAGGTGCCGACATCGTTCGGTAAACAGGCATGAGTTGTTCCAGGAAATCAAACTCATTTGTGCCTGCGATTTTTGAATGAATGATCAAAATCTTTTGAACCAAGGATGTTCCTGATCTTCCCGAACCACCTATGAAAATTGATTTCATGTCTTTGATATTTTATTCTTTAGTTTTTTAAATTATGCAACTGAAAAAAAGGATTTGCCCGATATAATTTCTCAAGATCAATATTGATTTTATAGTCTCTTATATTCCCAATAATAACATCAATATTAGTATCAGGTTTTATTTGAATAGCAGTGTTTTCATCCCGACATACCGAAGCAAAATAATCTTTGAATTTAAAACCATCGCCAATAACTTTGTTTGAAAATTCAATCCATAAAGAAGGAATACCATAAGCATCAGCAGCAATAATTCCATGCAAGGAACTTGAAAGAATACATTCGCAGGAAAGAATATTATCAACAAAAGTATTCAAGGGATCCAAAATATTTATTACCAAAATATCTTTGTTGTCTTTGTGTTTTTTAATCCATAAATTATTAGCATCTACATAGTGCGGAATGATTCCAACTTTATATTTCTTATCTATTTTTGGTTTATAGAATCTCGGATATAAAAGTGCCGGGTCTCCATATATTTCAGGGCATTCTATGTGTTGTTCCATTAAAACATTTCTTGTCAAAGGACCTCGAACTGCAAGTATTTTACGGGGTATTACTTTTAATTTTTGCGGTTCTATTAATCCTGATCCCCATACCACACAATTCGCGGATGCCACTGCACCAAGAATACTTCCAATCATATAAATTCTGAAGGTATCGCTTCTATCTGTAATTGGAATATATTTAATTTTCTTACCGGATAATATTTCTGCTAAAACAGGATTCAGTGCATCGCCCCAGTTCTTACCGTTCTTCCCTTTCCACCAGGAAATATTTACAACATCAATGCCGCTTTGCTTCTTAAAAAGACTCCGAATATTTTCAGAGAATATTTTATTGAAAGGTTTACTCATCGCGAATATCAATTTGATGTTTTGGTATTAATTACAAAATGCCTGTTCTGATTTGTAATCACTCTTGGAAGGTATTTTATTAATCTGAAAAAGACTTTTGTGGCAATTTGCAAACTCATCACAAAAGGTCTGCTCCTATCCATCACCAAGGCTACATAGCTTTCCAGAATATACATCTTTGTAAAATCATCGCCCATCTTAATTTTGCCAAAAATATATTGAAACATTTTGCGAAACTCCACCTTATTAAAGTTAGCCATTTTACTCTGATCATTTTTTCGATTATAAAAATACCAGCCATCTTTGATTAATGCAATTCGCAAATCTTTTTCTATCATCATATCTATGATGAAAATGTTGTCTTCAAAACTATAGTCCTTTTTAAATTCCACACAAATATCTCTTCTGATAAACTTATTACATACCGAGCCAAAATGCCCGAATGCACGCTTATCTTTCACATCAATAATTGTCTGTTTTAAGGTATGATCGCGGTATTCATTAATCAAAGAAAAAAGATAGCAATTCGCATCCGGCATCAGTGACTCTTCAAACTTTTTATACAAATCCTTGCTGATGCTATCATCACTATCCAAGAACTGAATCCATTCGCCTTTTGCCATTTTCATGCCCTCATTCCTTGCATTGGCAGTCCCCTCGTTTTTATTTAATTCTACAAGAAGAATTTTATCATTATGTAAATCCCTAACCATCTTCCTGGAATTATCAGTACTAAAATCATCAACAATAATTATTTCAAATTCCAAGCCATGTGCCTCCTGATTCAAGATCGAAGTAATGGCTTTTACAATATGCTTTTCTGAATTATACATCGGTATTATTATTGAAATATCTATCTTATTTTCCATTGATATTTCCTTAACAAAAGCCAATATAACTATAATTTCGGCTTTTGAAACCTTGTACTCGACCACCGAAACTTATGTTTCGACGACCGAACACAAGGTTTCGAGCGTCGAAACCTTGTACTCGACGAGCGAACACAAGGTTTCGATGACCGAACACAAGGTTTCGTGGACCAAAACCAACCTTTCGTTTTGCCAAAGTAAGGTTTAAGAGTCTTGAGATAGAGTAATCATCGCTCAAAGCTATCAGGTTTTCATCCATTTAAAATGTTGTCAGATTATTTCTAAGGCTAATATTATTCATAAACGTTTTTATTGAATGACAGTGTTCTTAATCCTGTTTCTTATTCCATTCCGATAAACATCGGGTATGTATTTATACAATTTAAGAATCGTTCGGAAGGCAATTCGTGATCTCATTAATAAAGGCATTCCTCTTGAAAAGGCAATGCCAACAAAGGTTTCAAGGATAAACATTTTTGTCAGTTCATCGCATGCATCAATTTGGCTATATATATAGGAGTACATTTTTTCGTATTCCTTGATATTGAAATTAGCCATCTTGGAATCGGCATTTTTCTGATTATAGATATAAAAGGTATCCTCGATTAATGCAATATTCCATTCCCTGTTATTCATCATTTCTATCACGAAACAGGTATCTTCAAAACTAAATTCTACTTTGAATGGAATGCAAAGTTCTCGCTTTATGAACTTATTCCAAACAACATAAAAGTATCCGAATGTCCTCTTATCATTGACTTCTGTAATTGTTCTTTTAATTTTGTTTTTATAATTTTCAATGATGACAGAAAAAACAAAACAATCAATATTGGTCTTGTTTGCTTCTGCAAATTTCTTATACAAATCAAGAGAGATTTTATCATCGCTATCCATGAATTGAATCCAATTTCCCTGTGCTGATTTCATACCGATATTTCTTGCATTTGCAGAACCACAATTTTTTTTAAGTTCAATTAATTTAATCCTTTCATGTTGCAAATTTTTGACCACTTCCCGCGAATTATCGGTACTCAAATCATCAACAATTATGATCTCATAATTTAATCCATGTTCCTTCTGTGAAAGAATTGAGGCGATAGTTTCTTGAATATATTTCTCTGAATTATGCATTGGTATAATTACCGACAAATCAATCTTATTCTCCATGATACAAATCTAAATGGGCAATAAAATCAGATAAAATATTTTAGGAAAATAGAACGAAAGAATAACTGCAAGCCTTAGGTAAATGGGGTCTCCGCCAAAATATTTGTTTTTGGTATAACGCGGAAAATTCTTTATCATAACCGCTCTCAAAAACATAAAGGTCTCAAAATTCTTCTTGTGTTTTGACATCTTTAATCGCAGCATATTAGAGACCAGCATGTGCTTGACAAAAAGATATTCCAGTTCAGAATAACATTCCTGAAACTTATTATTTTCTTTATAATAATCGCACACAGATTCTGTAATCAGAATAAACTCTTCAATATTTTTGTTATTAAAATTTAGTGAATTTTTGGTAATAACATAATTATATAGTTTATCACTGTTCACAAAAATCGAATCAGCTTTCAAGTACCATTTCAAACTTACTTCAAGGTCTTCGGCGATGCAGCTATTTGAAAAAAATAAAAAGTCATCTCTTAAAAACAATTCCCATTTCACAATTTTCAGCCACGATGCAACTTCTATATTACATAATATTTCAGGCATCGCAGCAATGTCAATTGGTTTGTTATAAACATCCCACTTATGGAATTTATGGAATCGTTCAAAGAGATGTTGCTTCTTATTATAGATCCGATTGTAGCCGATAATAACCATGTCAGGGCTATGCTCATCAATAATTCCCTGTACTACTTTCACATAATTACTTTCGATAAAATCATCGCTGTCCACAAAGGCGACATATTGCCCAGAAGCATTTCTTATCCCTAAATTCCTTGCATCGCCAGGACCGCTGTTTTCTTTGGAATAGGCTTTAATTAAATCAGGATATGCCTTCACATATTTATCAATTATCTTTTGCGATTTATCCCTGGAACCATCGTTGACAATGATGATTTCGAAGTTTTTAATTGTTTGATTCAAGATGCTGTCTAAACAGCGCGACAAAGTCTTTTCAACATTATAGACCGGCACAATAAAACTAATAAGTATATCTGTTTTCATGGTTGATGACGGATTATCTTTTGGGATAGTTGGTGATGTCAAAACTTATCGCCGTCAGCAACAATTGAAAACCGAGAATAATAGACAAGGCGGGTATCATGATCGTGCCGGTGGGCGCGGCAATTCCGCTATTTATATATTTGTAATAATTAATTATTCCATAATAAGAGCCTGCAATAAATAGCGGCATTCCGAAGATGAAATAAAGAGATGCAATATTGAAATCATACAAAAAGTATTTCAAAACAATGCGTCTGAAAAAGGCAACAAAAAGCTTGGGAGGAAACTCGAAAAATATCTTTGTATTGGAGAGATTAGAAACCTCATTGCCATAAATTGCTTTCATGGGAATATCTTTAATGACGGCATTGGTGTAATATAATTCGATGAGCATGCTGGTTTCAAAATAATAACGTTTATGAATTCTGTCTAAATTCATCTCCAGCAATACTTCATTTTTAATAGCGGTGAATCCATTTGTAGGATCAAAAATATTCCAATAACCCGAACTCGCTTTAATCAGAAAACTAAGTCCGATATTTCCTATCTTTCTCATCAGAGGCATTGATTGCAGAGCCCTGAAATCCCTGAACCGATTGCCTTTTACATAATCTGCTCTATCCTCAATTATAGGTTTAATCAATGCAGGAATATATGAAGGATCCATCTGCTCATCGCCATCCATCTTGATAGAAATTTGTGCTTTCAGTTCCAACGATTTTTTATAACCGCTCAACACGGCACCGCCTACGCCTTGATTTACTTCATGTTTGATATAAATAATCTTATTATTTTCCTTTGCCAGCCTAAGCAAAACATTCTCTGTATCATCTATGGAAC
>JABDAW010000133.1 GCA_013288905.1 Bacteroidota bacterium
GCTATTCCAAGTAATATTTGTTCCCATGCGACTTGGATTTGTTCCCATGCGACTTGGATTTGTTCCCATCCGACTTGGATTTGTTCCCATCCGACTTGGATTTGTTCTCATCCGACTTGGATTTGTTCTCATCCGTCTTGGATTTCTTCCCATCCGACTTGGATTTGTTCCCATGCGACTTGGATTTGTTCCCATCCGACTTGGATTTGTTCCCATCCGAGTTGGATTTCTTCCCATCCAAATGGAATTAGTTCAACAAAATCAAGTTTTAAAAGAATAAAATAAAAAATAAATATAAAAACAAATGGCGAGAAACCCAAAGGACCCATGGTGGCCTGCGAGAAAAGCAGATCAAAGAATATGGATGGTAAATTATCCGGCGAAAATGTTGTTATACCAGGATGAATTAGTAATAACAACCGATGAATTAACACAAGCAGATGACGATTCGGCAATGTTTATCTATCTTTTAGATTACATAGAAGATGTAAGACTATATCTGAAAGAATTGACGGTCTATGAAAACAATGTTTTGAGCGGTGCATCCCAAGCAGTGATTGGTGCTCCGCCTGTTTGTCCTACTTTAACTGTTCCTCTTTCTGTAGTGAGGGGAATGCTGAACCGTACTTTTGCATTAATGACAAATTTGAAGAAAAGAGCCGGCTACAATACATCTATCGGAACAGGATTGAAGATAATTGGCGCAGACATAGCTCCGTTCAATGAAGACACTTATATTGCTAATGGAAAAGTAAAGGTAAATGAAAATGGATTTAAATTTACTTTTGTAAAAGGTCCATTTATTACCGGAATGGCAATATCTCAACAACGTGGTACTGATCCTGCTTTTTATGAAATAGCAAGAGTTACTGTGAATGGTTTTTTGTTGAATACTTTGAATTTGGAAGCGGGACCTGAAACTAGAAATTTTAAGATGAAAGCTTTTATCGGGAATACATTAGTAGGGAATTCTTCACCTGTATTTTCAGCCACCTGGACCAGCCCTCCTCCCCCACTTCCATTAAGTGATGCAGCAAAAGAAGTAGCGGCTAAGGAAGCAAAGTCACCTCCGGCTGCGGAATAAAGGAAATAAAATTCAACACCAAGACTCTCAATTCACCAAAAAGCATTGAGTAATCTTAGTGTTGAGTTTTATTCTTCTCTTAAAAAATGTTTCGCCCATGTCAAATAAAATATGTAGTTTCGCCCCAATTAATAATAATAATATGAATTTCCCTGATAATTTAAAATATACCAAAGATCACGAGTGGATCAAAATTGATGGAGATACCGCCATCATTGGTATTACAGCCTTCGCCGCAAGCGAATTGGGCGACATTGTTTATGTAGATATTACCACCAAAGGAGCTACCCTCAATCATGAGGCAGTCTTTGGTTCTGTCGAGGCGGTGAAGACGGTTTCCGATCTTTTCATGCCCGTCTCCGGAGAGGTTTTGGAGTTTAATAAAATCCTTGACCAGAAGCCTGAAACCGTTAATGACGACCCTTATGGCGATGGCTGGATGATAAAAATCAAGATGACGAATCCATCTGAAACTTCTGCTCTTCTCTCTGCTGAAGATTACAAGAAGTTGATAGGTGTCGCTTAATCTCTGCGCTATGCTACGCTGTGCTGGATTTGTAATCCAGCACCATACAATAAAATCCTTATTCAAACGCTAATAGCAGATGAGAAAGGTTATTGAATTTTTCAAGAAAGTCTTCCGATGGATATTTAATTTGATATTCTTTTTGTTTGTTTTCTCAATAGCTTTAGTCATCCTCTATCGGTTTGTGCCGCCGCCTTTCACACCCTTGATGTTGATCAGGTGCTATGAGAAAGGCAGCTTTAATATCCATAAAGATTATGTTTCATTAGATAAGATTTCTCCTGACCTTGCTTTAGCTCTTGTCGCTGGTGAAGATAATAACTTCTTAGTACATGATGGCTTTGACTTCGAGGCGATAAAGAAGGCTGTAAAGTTTAATGAAGAACATAAAAAGAAGACGATAGGGGCAAGTACCATCAGCCAGCAAACTGCCAAGAATATCTTCTTGTGGAATGGACGAACTTATCTTCGCAAAGGTATTGAAGTTTATTTTACTGCTCTGATAGAAACCTTTTGGAATAAGAGAAGAATCATGGAACTCTACCTTAATGAAATAGAGATGGGCGATGGCATCTATGGTGCCGAAGCTGCCTCGAGGACTTACTTCAAGAAGTCTGCGCAAGACCTTACCCGCAAGGAAGCTGCGATGATTGCAGCCATCGTTCCGAATCCTTTGCACTGGTCACCCGTCAATCCAAATGCAACAGTGAATTACAGGCAAGAAGTCATCCTCTGGAATATGAATAACATCATGAAAGTGGATTATGATAAGCCCATAAAACCAGTGGTGCCTCCTATGAAAGCAGGGAAAACAAAGGTATAGGGTATAGGGTATATAGGTATAAAGGTATAAGGGTATAGGGTATAGGGTATAAAGGTATAAAGGTATAAAGGTATAAAGGTATAAAGGATATAAGGTATGGAAACATTAAATACTAAAACGGTTAATATTTCATTCTTTTTTAAGAAACATTATCCGCTAAATATTCTCTTAATATACATATATACCCCTGCACCCTATACCTCTATACCCTATACCCTATTCCTCTATACCCTATTCCTCTATACCCTATACCCCTATTCCCCTATACCCCTATACCTTTATTAAAATGAAGAAAGCAATAGTATCCGTAACCAATGATCTTTCCACTGATCAACGAGTACATAAGGTATGTCTTTTCCTGGTTAATAATGGGTATGATGTAACGTTGGTTGGAAGGCTTCAAGGAAAGAGTTCGCCAATGGATGAACGACCTTACAAGACCCGTCGTTTAAGGATTGGGGTCGAGAAGGGTGCTTTGTTTTATGCAGTATTTAATGTGCGCTTATTTTTTTATCTGTTGTTTAATAAAGCAACCCTTTTAGTAGCTAACGACTTGGATACCTTGCTCCCTAATTATCTTATATCTGGTATAAAAGGTATTCCTCTTGTATATGATTCTCACGAATACTTTTGCGGCGTTCCCGAATTGATTAATCGTCCTTTGGTAAAAGGCATTTGGCATACTATTGAGAAGGCAATATTTCCTGTGTTGAAACATGTTTATACCGTTAATGAATCTATTGCCAAGCTTTATCGTGATGAATATAATGTTGAAATAGGAGTTGTGAGAAATGCTCCTTATTATACTCCAACTATTATTCCTGTTAATAGGACTGCGCTTAATCTTCCTGAAAATATTCCTTTAATTATTTATCAAGGAGCCGGAATAAATATTGACCGAGGTGCTGAAGAAGCTGTGTTGGCAATGGAATTCGTACCTAATGCCATTCTCCTTATCATTGGCAGCGGTGATGTTATTGAGCATCTCAAAGAAACATCCGCGAAAAAAGAACTTAAAGATAAGATAATATTTCTCCCTAAGATGCCGTTTGACTTACTCAAAAACTATACTATGCAGGCTTCAATAGGGTTGACTTTAGATAAGGACACAAGTCCGAATTACCGCTATAGCCTCCCTAATAAATTGTTTGATTATATTCATGCTAATGTGCCTGTTCTTGCATCTCCTTTGATAGAGGTGAAAAGAATTGTAGAGCAATATAATATTGGTGAATTTATCGAAAATCATGATCCAAAACATATTGCCAATAAGATAAATTCCATGCTTGCTGATAAAGATCAGTTGAATATTTGGAAGGCAAATTGTGTAATAGCATCCAAAGATTTGAATTGGCAAAAAGAAGAGAATGAACTTTTAAAGATATATGCGAAAGTTAAAGGCTTCAATGATAAATAGCAAACAATTGTGAAAGGAAAGCATCTTCATATAATCTCTTTTGATGTTCCATTCCCAGCTAATTATGGAGGCGTGATAGATGTGTATTATAAAATCAAAGCTCTTCATGAAATAGGTGTAAAGATTCATTTGCATTGTTTTGAATATGGCAGGACTCCACAAAAGATGTTGGAAAGTCTGTGTGAAAGTGTTCAATACTACCATCGAAAAACTAATAAGTCCCTTCTCTTTAATGGCATTCCTTATATTGTTCTTTCAAGGACTGATGATCATTTATTGGAGGTTTTGAAGAAGGATGATTATCCGATTCTTATGGAGGGATTGCATTCTACCTATTACCTGGATCATCCTGATTTAAAGAACAGAGTGAAAATCGTTCGTACACATAATGTCGAACATCACTATTATCAGAGTCTTGCGAAGGTTGAGCAGAATATTTTCAAGCGATATTACTTCTATAATGAAGCGAATAAACTTCAGAAATATGAGAGCGTCCTGAATCATGCCACAGCCATCGCAACTATCTCTGAAAATGACAAAGAATATTTCTCTTCGAAGTATAATAATGTGGTCTGCATCCCTGCCTTTCATCCAAATGAAACGGTAGTTATTAAAAAGGGTATAGGAAGTTATGCTTTCTATCATGGAAACCTTGCCGTTGGTGAGAATAACGAAGCTGCTCTCTTTCTTGTTAATGAAGTTTTCAATGATCTTGACATTCCCCTTGTCATTGCCGGTTCGAAACCATCAAAAGAGTTGATTAAAGCAACTAATAACAATCCTAATATTCAATTAAAAGCAGGCATCACCACAGAAGCTATTTATAAACTCCTTGATGATGCTCAAATAAACATTCTTCCTACCTTTCAAAGCACAGGAATTAAGTTGAAACTCCTTGCTGCATTGTTTCATGGAAGGCATTGTATTGTGAATACCCCGATGGTTGAAAAGACTGGACTGGAAAGCCTTTGTATCATTGCTGATGATGCTTCAGAGATGAAAAAATCATTGCAGAAAGTATTTAAACTGGAATTAAATAATTCAGAAATTACAAAAAGAAAACTTATTCTTGAAGACAAGTTCTCCAATCATAATAATGCCGAATTGCTTAGTCGTTTGTTAGCGGGTAATCGTGCGAAACCTCCGGAGATTCAACCTGTTTAACTTCCAGAATTTCTTTAATAATAATCGGATCTGGACCATTATCCGCAACAATATCTTCTTCTGATTCTGTAGGATTAGGAAGATGTTCCGTTTTTGAATCAATAACTTTATGATCTTCACATTTAATGATTCGAGAGGGATACTTTTCAAGCAGTTGATAGTTGTGAGTTGCCATTAACACTGCGCATCCCGTTTTACTGATGTCAAAAAGCAGCTTCATGATATCATCGGCAACTTCGGGATCAAGATTACCCGTCGGTTCATCGGCAAGAATGATTTCAGGATAGTTCAGAAGTGCCCGCGCAATGGCAACTTTCTGTTGTTCGCCACCGGAAAGCTCATGAGGCATCTTCATTCGTTTTTCCCACATACCCACATGGTCAAAGACCTGTTTTATTCTTCCATCCATCTCCTTTTTATCCTTCCAATTGGTAGCTTTCAATACGAAGATTAGATTATCATATACATTCCTATCAGATAACAATTGGAAATCCTGAAACACCACGCCCAGCTTACGTCTTAGAAACGGTACTTCCTTTCTTTTAAGCGTCTTTAGATTGAACCCTGCAATCATTCCAGTGCCTTCCACAATGGGAAGTTCAGCATAAAGTGTCTTTAACAAACTACTTTTACCCGAACCTGTCCTTCCTA
This sequence comes from Bacteroidota bacterium, assembly GCA_013288905.1. GTDB lineage: Bacteria > Bacteroidota > Bacteroidia > AKYH767-A > JABDAW01 > JABDAW01. The sequence goes on from JABDAW010000133.1 coordinate 5,666, forward strand.
TCAGATAAACGAATTCGCCTTTACTTAAAACGATATTCACATCAGACAGAATGATGTTGTTTGATTGATAAATGTTGACATTCTCAAGGTGTATTAAATTCAGATTTTCCATAAAATTAATTAAGTTCTAATTTTTGCATTTTACCAAAGGGAAGCTTATCAATGATACTTTTTATCAGTTCTTCTTTTGCTTCCAAACCACATTTCTTAAGAGCCTTCTCTGGTCTGTCCACGCGGAAATACGCCATCAATGTGAACTTCTCATCACGTATCTGCACATAGTCTGGAATCTTCGCAGTTCCTCGTATTTTAAGAATGTATAATATAGGTTCTATCATGCGGCAAAGTTATACAAAAAATGGTTAAGCTTCTGAAGATGTTCCTCATCCTTTTATTGTTGCGCCTAAAAAGTCGCAATCATAAAAGGATGAAAGGGAAACTGGTTCGAGCAAAATTGAAGGGTATATTTTAAGAAGATTTCCCCAGTTTTTTCTTTAATGACTGTCGGTTTGTATATACCTCAAATTGTTTTACAATATAAAAACTGTGAAGGCTTGTCAATTCCGACGAAGGAGGAATCCTATCCATATTTCAATAGGATT
>JABDAW010000134.1 GCA_013288905.1 Bacteroidota bacterium
GAAATGGGAGAATTAAGAAAGACCGTTGAAAGTTCGATCAAAGGGACAACCTCAACTATTAAAAATCTTAATAATATCCCATTGACTAAACAAGCGGAGAAGGCTTTGAAGATTACTTTTCTTGAAGCTAAATTGTTTAAAAGCGAAATCATTGGAACCGAACATTTGTTGTTGTCAATATTGAAAGATGATGACAATGTTGCAGCTCAAATCTTGAATAAATATGGTGTTACCTATGACATATTTAAAGAAGAAGTTGAAGGCTCTGTTCCTGATATAGTAGCAGAGGCAACACAGAATTCAGATGATGATCCTTATGAAAAAGGCGATGAAGGAAGTGGAAATTTTGGCACAACGAAGAAACCTACTGATCCAAAATCAAAGACACCAGTTCTTGATAACTTTGGAAGAGATTTGACAAAAGCTGCTGAAGAAGGAAAATTAGATCCCATTGTAGGTCGAGAAAAGGAGATTGAAAGAGTATCTCAAATTTTAAGTAGGAGAAAAAAGAATAATCCAATTTTGATTGGCGAACCAGGAGTTGGAAAGTCTGCAATTGCAGAGGGTTTGGCTTTGAGGATTACTCAAAGAAAAGTTTCAAGAGTATTATTTAATAAAAGAATTGTAACTCTGGATTTGGCATCCTTAGTAGCTGGTACGAAGTATCGTGGGCAATTTGAAGAGCGTATGAAAGCTGTCATGAATGAATTAGAAAAATCTCCTGATGTAATTCTTTTTATTGATGAAATTCACACTATAATTGGAGCAGGCGGAGCCTCGGGTTCATTGGATGCTTCAAATATGTTCAAACCTGCATTGGCAAGGGGTGAGATTCAATGTATTGGTGCAACTACATTGGATGAATATCGTCAGTATATTGAGAAGGATGGTGCACTTGACAGACGATTCCAGCGGGTACTGGTTGAGCCTACGTCTATTGATGAGACTATTGAAATATTAAACAATATCAAGGATAAATATGAGGAACATCACAATGTTACTTATTCTCCTGAAGCTATAAAGGCTTGTGTCAATCTCACAGCAAGATATATTACTGATAGATTCTTGCCTGATAAAGCAATTGATGCATTAGACGAATCAGGTTCAAGGGTTCATATTTCTAATATTCATGTGCCTCAAAATATAATTGATGTTGAGGCAAAGATTGCTGATATTAAATTGGAAAAGAATAAAGTTGTAAGAAGTCAAAAGTATGAAGAAGCTGCCCGTCTGCGCGACACTGAGAAATCTTTGTTAGAGCAACTGGATGCTGCAAAGAAGGCATGGGAAGAGGATACAAAGACTCAGCGCTTTGAAGTTACAGAATCAAATGTTGCCGATGTTGTTTCGATGATGACCGGCATACCAGTCAATAGAATTGCTCAAACAGAGATTACTCGATTGGTGAAGATGCCTGAATTGATTCAGGGAAAAGTTATCGGCCAGGAAGAAGCAATCAAGAAAGTAGTGAAAGCCATTCAAAGAAACCGTGCTGGCTTGAAGGATCCAAACAAACCAATTGGAACCTTTATTTTCTTAGGTCCAACTGGTGTCGGAAAGACTGAATTGGCAAAAGTTATTGCAAAATATTTATTTGATAGTGATGATGCCCTTATCAGGATAGATATGAGTGAATATATGGAGAAGTTTGCTATATCTCGCTTGGTTGGTGCTCCTCCGGGATATGTAGGTTATGAAGAAGGTGGTCAACTTACTGAAAAAGTTCGTCGCAAACCATACTCCGTTGTTCTTTTAGATGAAATTGAAAAAGCGCATCCTGATGTATTCAATATCTTATTGCAAGTACTTGATGACGGACAATTAACTGACAGTCTTGGTCGTAAAGTTGATTTCAAAAACACGATTGTCATCATGACTTCTAATATTGGTTCTCGCCAGTTGAAAGATTTTGGTTCTGGCGTTGGCTTTAATACTAATGCAAAACAATTAAGAAGTGATGACAATGCCCGTCATGTTATTGAAGGTGCTTTGAAGAAGTCATTTTCTCCCGAATTCCTTAACAGGATTGATGATGTAGTAATTTTTGATTCTTTACAGAGGGAAGACATTCACAAGATTATTGACCTTGAATTGGTTCATTTATATAAACGAATTTCTGACCTGGGATATAAATTAAAATTGACTGATGAAGCTAAGGACTTCATCGCAGATAAGGGTTTTGATCCTAATTTTGGAGCACGTCCTTTGAAACGAGCTATTCAAAAATATTTGGAAGATCCTTTAGCTGAAGAAATTATTAAAGGCACTATGACAGAAGGTGATACTCTAGAAATTATCTTTGATAAAGAATCAAATATTTTAACAATAAATGTCTTAAAGGTTCCTGTCCAACTTCCTCCAAAAACTCCAAAGAAGAAAAAGGAAGAGAAGAAGGATGAGTAATCTGATAAAACTAAAGAGGCTGAACTTAATTGATCAGCCTCTTTAGTTTTTAATACCTTTTTTCTTTTCCATATTAATCTCTGTTGAAATTAATCAAATAAAACTTAAACCTGGGGTTTATATTTTGATTCTCTCAAAATCTTTTGTGCATCCTCTGTTTCAAACAATTGTCTTAATGATATTTCAGGATGACTGCTCAGGTACTTCTTCACTATCTGCCACCCCATCCAAGAGCCTGTATTTGCGGGACTTTCTTTTGGCATTCCTTTTGAAGTTGGACCGTCATTTACATAACTTTCATACTGCGTTTCATTGGTAGAAAATAATAACTTTTTTTCGATAAAAAATGTCCAGATAGCTCCTTCACTTGCCTTGCACCATTCTAATTGTTTCTTCGTAAAGCCTGTTTTAATACTGTCATCAGCATCAGGAAGCAACTTGTCTAAAGCATATAAAATCTTTCCATTATAAATCATTTGGCTTACCAAATCATGTTTGCCAACAGCGTTATCATAATCACTTTTAAGCCAGCATTCCATAGCATCCCTGACGATGAATTCTCTGCGTAGTTTGTGTATTTTATACATGGGATATTGCAATGAAACATAAAACGGACAATCACTGCCGAGATATAGTTCCAAGCCAACAACGACGGCACTATCAATTGAGATGACTGAATAATTAAATGCATTCACCATGGTATATATCTTTGGAACAAGTTTGCTTGGAAACAACTTTTTATAATTGGAAACAGCATCATTATAACTCTTCTCAACATCATCCATATTTTTAAACCTGGCATTCACTTCAGCATAGATTCTTTGAATGTCAACATCATTGATGAAGTTGATGATATTTGTGATAAGATATTTATCATTACGGGTCCATATCTTCATGATCTGTTTACAAAAGACTGAGTCTAAAAACGTGCCATATTTATTCCTTATCTGATACAATGTCTTTAATGAAGAATCCTTAGTAAAGGTAAGAATATCCTGATCAAATCTTCCTATCTTTATTGCTTCTTTTGTTTCCTGATATTTTTTCGACAGTATCGGTAGTTTTAGCTTGATTATCGGTATGATTAGAGTTATTACAAGCTACCATCAGCATGTATAAAGAAACGATAACGAAGAGACAAATTTTTCTTTTCATAAGAATCATTATTATTAAATATCTAATTTTGCGTTTGCAAAGAAACATAAACGCCCTGTAATATTATAGAAACGTGATTTAAAATATTCAAGTATGAAGATAGCCTTAGCGCAACTTAATTACCATATTGGAAACTTTGAACAAAATCTTTCAAAGATAAAGACTGCAATTTCAAAAGCCAAAGCGGAAGAAGTGGACCTTGTAGTTTTTGCTGAATTGGCAGTTTGCGGGTATCCTCCAAGAGACTTTTTAGAGTTTAATGATTTCATAAAACAATGCAAAGATTCTATCAAATCCATCGCCGAAGAATGTGATGGAATAGCCGTCATTGTTGGTTCGCCGAGCATCAATCCTAATCTTGAAGGTAAGAATCTTTATAATTCTGCATACTTCTTAGAAAATAAAAAAGTACATACTATTTGTAATAAATCCTTGCTTCCAAACTACGATGTCTTTGATGAATACCGTTACTTTGAACCTGCTGTTAGTTTCAAAACAATTGACTTCAAAGGATACAGAATTGCTCTGACAATTTGTGAAGATTTATGGAATGTTGATGACGATCCAATGTATCCGATCTCGCCGATGAATATTATTATTCGCGAGAAACCTGATATGATAATCAATATTGCCGCCTCTCCATTCTCCTATTCACATCCTGAAGAGCGTGAAAATGTTCTTTGTAAGAATGCTGTTAAATATAAGCTCCCTATTTTCTATCTCAATCATGTTGGTGCACAGACAGAATTATTATTTGATGGTGGCTCAATGGTCATTAATAATAAGGGTGGGATTGTTGATGAAATGAATTATTTTGAAGAAGATTTCAGAATCTATGATGCCAAAAACGTTCTTGAGAATTCTGTTCTGCCAACTCATGAATTCAATAAGATACTATTAGAAGATTCCGTCAAATTCCCGCGTATCTATGATGCTTTGGTGATGGGTATCCGCAGCTATTTTAACAAGCTTGGTTTTAAGAAGGCTGTGCTTGGTTCTTCCGGTGGAATTGATTCTGCTGTCGTGCTTGCACTTGCTGTTGAAGCACTTGGAAAAGAAAATGTACGGGCAGTTCTTATGCCTTCAATTTTTTCTTCGGAGACCTCCGTCAGTGATGCTTTGGAGCTTGGTAAAAATCTTAGCGTAGCATGTGATTTCATTCCAATAAATTCTATTTATGATTCAACGGTCAAGACCCTCCATCCTTTCTTTAATAATTTGAATTTCGATTTGACAGAAGAAAATATTCAAGCCAGAATAAGGGGCTTTTTGTTGATGGCTTTGTCAAATAAATTCGGATATATATTATTGAATACTTCTAATAAAAGCGAACTGGCAGTGGGATATGGAACTCTATACGGCGATATGTGTGGCGGACTTTCTGTCATCGGTGATGTTTATAAAACCGAAGTCTTTCAATTGGCAAATTACATCAACAGGAATAAAGAAATCATTCCACAAAACATACTTGCCAAAGACCCTTCTGCTGAGCTTCGTCCGGATCAAAAAGACAGTGATTCGCTGCCTGATTATGATATTCTGGACAAGATACTTTTTCAATACATCGAGAATAGAAAAGGACCAAAAGAAATCATCGCCTTGGGCTATGAAGAAACATTAGTCCGCAAGATTCTGAAGATGGTGAATACCAATGAATACAAGCGTCACCAGACACCGCCCATCCTTCGTGTATCTCCAAAGGCATTTGGCACAGGGCGGCGATTGCCTATTGTGGCAAAATATCTCTCCTGAAAAGAAAACTTTTTTCATCAGAATATAATTAATCATCATCGTTTTGTTGCAGCACCGCGAAAGCGGATGCTATCACAAAACGATGAAAGAAATGAAATCTCTGGAAGCCTGTGGTGTATTGGTTGAAGAAATAATCCGACAAAAAGATTTCGATAAACCTTAATCCTCTATCATCAACTTGCCTGTAACTATGCTTCCTTTATTATCAATCAATTTATAGAAGTACATGCCTGATGATAAATCTTCTCTGTTTATCATGATCTCTTTCTTATTCCCTTGGTGATACCTTATGGTCAAAAACTTATGGTGGAGATAGTTCGGATTATGCTAGTTCTATTATACAAACACCGGATAGTGGATATTTTATTGTAGGATATACTAAGAGTTTTGGTTCAGGAGGGTATGACGCATATTTAATCAGAACTAATTCTCTTGGAGATACTTTATGGACGAAGACCTATGGGGGAACTGGTGATGACGAAGCCGAATCAATATACCAAACAAATGATGGTGGATTCATTATTACAGGATATACTAATAGTTTAAATTCTGGAATTTATAGTGCTTTTTTGATTAAGTTAAATTCAATTGGCGATACTTTATGGACAAAACTTTATGGTGGAGTTAGTGATTGTTTTGCAAGTTCAATTGAACAAACATCTGACAAGGGATATATTATTGCTGGGTCATCAACTATAAATTCGTCAAATGGTAATGTATATTTAATCAAGACAGATAGTCTTGGTAATAGTGGATGTGATCTTGGAAATGCTTCTGCAATTATAGGCTCAACATCAACACAAATTACAAATCCTGCAACACAAATTTCTTTTGGTGGCAATCGTACTTACCCTCCTATTGCGGTTAGTAATGGAGGTACAGCTACTACAATTTGTTTTTCAAGTGACATTACTGA
>JABDAW010000135.1 GCA_013288905.1 Bacteroidota bacterium
TTTAATCAGTAGTAAAGTTATCCCCATTCTCACTATTGATAAAAAAACTAAATTTGCAGCCCTGATATATAAAATATAAGATAAGGAGATAATGGAAACAATAGATGATTATAATTTTTCGGGACACAAAGCCCTCATCAGAGTGGACTTTAATGTACCTATGAATGCGAATTTGCAAATTACCGATGATACTCGTATCCGTGCTGCCATTCCAACGATAAGAAAGGTTTTATCTGATGGCGGATCAGTGATATTAATGTCTCATTTAGGACGACCAAAGAATGGACCGGAGGATAAATTTTCTTTAAAACATATTGTCCCTCACCTTTCAAAACTTCTTAAATTGAATGTCAGCTTTGCTGATGATTGCATTGGCGAATCTGCTCAGGTTGCCGCAGCAGACTTGCTTTCCGGCGAAGTATTATTGTTAGAGAATGTTCGATTTTATAAAGAGGAAGAAAAGGGTGATAAAGAATTTGCCAGGAAACTCGCCAGCCTCGGTGATGTCTATGTCAATGATGCCTTCGGCACGGCTCACCGCGCTCATGCTTCAACGACAATTATTGCAGAGTTCTTTCCGAATGACAAAATGTTTGGCTATGTCATGGCAAATGAATTGGAGAATATCAACAGGATATTGAATGAGACAGAACGCCCGTTTACTGCCATCATGGGTGGTGCCAAGGTGTCTGATAAAATCTTATTGATAGACCGACTGATTGATAAAGTTGATTATTTATTAATCGGTGGCGGCATGTCATACACCTTCGCAAAGGCTCTTGGCGGAAGTATCGGGAAGTCTTTGGTGGAAGAAGATAAATTGGATGAAGCATTGAAGATAATTGACAAGGCAAAAGCTAAAGGAATGCAATTGATTCTTCCTAAAGATTCTATCATAGCAGATGCTTTTGCTAATAATGCAAAGATTGCCACATCCCCGAATAATGCTATTCCTGATGGATGGATGGGCATGGATATTGGAGAAGAAACGATTAAAGAATTCTCTGAAATAATCAAAAAATCGAAAGCCATTTTATGGAACGGACCTGTTGGAGTCTTTGAAATGTCAAACTTTTCACATGGCACCAGAGCTGTTGCCGATGCTATTGTTGATGCCACTGCGAATGGAAGTTTTTCTTTGATTGGGGGAGGTGATTCTGCCGCTGCCATCAATCAATTCAAGCTTGCTGATAAGGTGAGTTATGTTTCCACAGGTGGCGGTGCTTTGCTTGAATATATTGAAGGAAAGGATTTGCCGGGAGTAGAAGCAATACTTAATGAAACAAAGGATGCGAAACAAGAAATAACAATCAATTCAGGCAATGAATAAAATACTTAAACTCAAATACACGGTTATCATTTCTATATTTCTTCTTATGAATTATGGTTGCACAAAAACCATTTATCCAACCGCCTATCAAACCACTCCTGTCACTGTTGATGGGGATTTAAAAGACTGGAATTTGCCTTTGCAATATTATGATGAGGAATCACGACTCAATTACAGCCTGTCTAATGACGAGCAAAATCTCTATATCTGTGTTCGCGCTGTGGATCAGCAATCACAATTGAAAATGATTCATGCCGGCTTCAATGTATGGATTGATACCACCGGCAAAAGAAATCAAACCGTAGGAATCCGATTTCCATTGGATGAAAAATTATTGCCACATCATACTCCTGAACATCGCGAAAAAGGAAAAATGCCAGACATGAATAACCTGATGAGCAAAATGGTTCTTGAGCAAAGCCAGATGCAGTTATTAGGTTTTAAGAATGCTAATAACGGTGTCTCACCATTGCACAATGAAAGTGGAATTTCTGCTGCCATTAAATGGGATAGCAGTGGAGTTCTTGCTTATGAAGCGGTCATTCCATTCAAAACATTTTTTAAAGATAAAATATCCTTTTCTAATCTCTCCAAAACCTGGACTATAAGTTTTGTTTTGAATGGCATCGAACAACCTGCTGATAAAAAGGAGGGCGGCGATGATGCCGGTGGTGGAAATCGTGGTGGAGGAATGGGAGGTGGAGGAATGAGAGGAGGTGGTATGCGTGGGGGTGGCGGCTCACATGGTGGTCATGGTGGTCCAAATGCCGAACTTTCAGAATCAAAGACGGTCTGGAATTATGTTCATCTGACTTTAAAATAAGATGAAATCGGAATTATACGATTTGTACATTTTAAAAAGTTTGATATGGAGCTAAAAAATATTTATAAGCAGTTAGCTTAATAATTTTTTTCACTGTAATTTCCTTTTTGATGATTTCATCAAATTTGTTTTCTAATTCATCAGAGGATTCAAATGTACAAAGATTAGTTTCTCTTTTTATTACCCCCATACTTTTTCAGCTCCATTTAGTTCGGGACGTACTCGCAGCATACATAGAAACCTTCATCACCCGACTCACCGTCGCAGTATATGCTATCGGCGTCACCGAATTCTCATCCACAGCATTAGCATTAGCCACCCCGATAACAGTCTTCGAGACACCTATCAACTCCCGGGGAGTATTATCAATCCCAATCAACTTACTCCCATAAATATCCCGTTCCTTCTGCGCAATACTCGCAGTCAAGCCCGTAATACTCAACAAATAAATACTCATGATAGTCCCCTTAGCATCCCGAAGATAAAACGTAGAATTCCACAAATCAGAACTATTCAATGCCCCCGTACTCTGATTCCGAGTCATCTCCGTCTTCGAAATCCTGTTCCCCATAGCATCATAATTAAACTCCAGATCACTCGGATAAAAACCATTCCTGCTAAACCCAGTATACCTCGCAATACTCTTCACCTTCCCGCTCACAGTCCACGTAATATTCCCAATACACTCCTGCTTATCATGAATCAAATTTCCTATCTCATCATAATGATTTATCGTTTTCGTGCCGTAAATCTATTAAAAATAATTTGGAATAACTCATGTCATTTTTTTTCTGTCATTTTTGAAAGTGCTCCGCCGTAGTGCGAAAGTGGAGCGCACTTTACGAAAAGCGTCACGCCGAAGTTCAAAAGTGAAGCACACTTTACGAAAAGTGCTCTGCCGAAGTTCGAAAGTGAAGCGCACTTTACGAAAAGTGCTCCACCAAAGTCCGAAAGTGAAGCGCACTTTACTAAAAGTGCTCCGCCGAAGTTCGAAAGTAAAGCGAACATCTTCTATTGAAGACCTCATACACCTATATTTTATTGTTAAACATTTTTTGACTTAAAATCCTGCGACCATTGAGGTCGTTCCGTTCTATTCCTGCCCGGGGTACAATAGATGAAAGAGCAATGGAAACGTTGCTCTCTTCTTTTCTAATCCTTTCTCCATTAAACTTTTAGCATTTTTTTATTTCCCAATTGCACAGAGGAATGGTGCCATAAAAGGTGGAAAGGATAACCAAAGCGTTTGTACCCAAAGAATTGAAAGTTATTTTTTCTATTGCTGAAAGTATTAAAGCAATACCAACAGTATAGATAATAATCAAATTTACCTAATCGCATATTCTTATATTTGCCACCGTAAAATGAAAAATCTTCTCAATACAAATGTTTGTATAATAGGAGCTGGTCCTGGAGGGGCGGTTACTGCATTATTTTTGGCTAAGGCTGGAATTTCTTGTATTTTAATAGATAAAGCAGTTTTTCCAAGGGATAAAATTTGTGGCGATGCTCTGAGCGGCAAAGTTGTTTCTGTTTTGAATAAGTTGGATCCGACCATTATTGAACGGCTCAATACCTCTCCAATTCAGATAAATTCATGGGGAATAAATTTTATTGCCCCAAATTTTAAGGAATTAAAGATTCCATTCAAGATGAATTATGATGTCAATAATTCTCCTATCGGCTTCATCGCCAAACGACTAGATTTTGATAATTTTCTGGTGAATGAAGTTCGCAAGCAGCCTTTGATAAATTTTATCGAAGGGAATGAAATTATTGATTTCGTCTTTAAGAATGATGGATGGAAACTGTCATCTTTAGCTAATGAATTAAATATTCATACTAAGTTGTTAATTGCTGCCGATGGAGCGCATTCCATCTTTGCAAAAAGATTTGGGAATACAAAAGTCGAACCAGAACATTATTGTGCCGGAATTCGTGCCTATTATAAAGGAGTGAAGGATTTAGATAAAGACAATTTTATTGAATTAATCTTTTTTGAAGAATTTCTTCCAGGATATTTTTGGATATTTCCTTTGCCCGATGGTCAGGCGAATGTTGGGGTTGCCATGCGAAGCGATATTATTTCGAAAAGAAAAATCAACCTGAAGAAGTCTATGCTTGACGCAATAGAAAATAACCCCTTATTAAAGGAGCGTTTTAAAGATGCAGTATTAAAGGAAGATATTAAAGGCTTCGGATTGCCATTGGGTTCTAAGAAAAGGAAGATTTCTGGGAAGAACTTTATGTTGGTCGGAGATGCAGCCTCCCTGATTGATCCCTTCTCAGGCGAAGGCATTGGCAATGCGATGAAAAGTGGTATGATTGCTGCCCAAATTACAGAAAAATGTATTTCACTCAATAACTATCGTCAAGAAATAATCCAACAATACGATACAGAGGTTTACAATAAACTCTGGAGCGAACTTAATTTGAGTAGCAAGATGCAAAAATTAGTTAATTATCCAAAACTCTTTAACCTTGTAGTTAATAAAGCAAATAAAAATAAAGTTCTACGCGAAACCATTATCTGCATGTTTGATGATCTTGATATAAGGGAGAAGTTGAAGCATCCCTCCTTTTATTTAAAGCTTATTTTCTCTGATTAAAAATTCGAAAATTAAATAAAATTGATAAGATAAAAGAAATGACTGTTGAAAAAAATAATTAAAATTTTACCTATATAATTTGTATTACCCATTTTTTATATATATTTGCGCCCTCAGGCAGCACAATTGTCTTGATTGAAAGTTGAAAATTTAAAAATAAAATGTATAATAATTTAATAACTTACCTAAACCAAAAAAGAAAAAAATGAAAAACAAATTCTTAGTTTTAGTTGCCATAGTTGCAACCGTAATGTTCACTTCTTGCAAGCCCAAGTTGAGTGAAGAAACCAAAAAAGGTATTGCTGATTTCAAAAATGATTGGACTGCAATGTCAGGAAGTTTAGCCGCATGGGGCGACACTTTAAACGCTAACATCAGCAAATGTGATGCTGCTCATAAAATGATGGGCGAATCGATGGGTGACACTGCTAAAATGAAAAAAGAAGCCAAAGCAAAATGTAAAGAAACCATTGCTGCTTGCAATGCAAACATGGACAAATTACATGCTATGCAAAAAACTTTTAGCGATTACAAAACTGGTATTGACACCACAACGACTTCATTCACTGATTTTAGTGCTAAAGTTGACAAAGGTGAAGTAACCGAAGAGCAAGCAAAAACTGCTATGGATGGTTATCGCAAAACTTTGGATGATGCGAAAGCTAAAATGGGCGAATGGGATGGTGCATTGAAAGCTATCATGGCTGATGAAATGAAGAACCATGAAGAATGTATGGCTGTTTGTATGCCTAAAAAAGCTGATGCTAAAGGTGGTGACAAAAAAGCTGGCGACAAAAAAGCTGGAAAACCAATGAAGAAATAATAAGATATTATTCTTTAAAGAATTTATGGAGGGCTGAAAGAAATTTCAGCCCTCTTTTTTTGTTTAGAATTATACTTGTTAAAATGAATATTGAAAATCTAATTCTTAAATAGGGGCAGCAAAGTGTACATAAAATCCGCGTTGTCCCATTTTATTTATTGAATATTCAAATCTCCAGACGATATTATAATAAGTTACAAAATCTAACCCCATCCCACCACCTGGTAGTAATGTATTCGCTAACGGATTTCCGTTGGCGTATAATTGATCTTGAGCATAACCTAAATCGCCAAAAGCAGTCAAATATAAAGCTATGGGTATAGAATTAAACTTCTCCCAAGAAAAATATGGAACATGGAAAACTTGTGGATAAAATAATTGCCATTTGAATTCAGTTTTCAATAAGCCGTAATTTTGTCCATTAATGACATAAAGTTCATAGCCCCGAACATATTCTGTTCCCCATCCTAAAGCACTTTGCATAAAAAATGGCTGGCTTTTTTGTATTGAAAAACGACCATCAATT
>JABDAW010000136.1 GCA_013288905.1 Bacteroidota bacterium
AAGAATATAATTATGACTTTTTTCACCGTTTTCAAATCCATACTTTTCATTTCAAGGTGTAAAATTAGCAAATAGTTTTGAAATGAACAAAAAATGTTGATAAATTTTTGTAAAATAGTTGTCCTATTTGGATATTATAAGAAAAGTTTTCAGATGAATTTTAAGGCTATAATTAGAAGAAAAATGCCTTTTACTCTAAAAAGGGGGCAAAGTTGTTTTCGGAAAAGGACTACCCTTTATTGAAAAAAGTAAACCCTTTATCGGATAGTTACTACTCATTATCGGAAAACTGGTAGTAACTATTGAAAAAAGGGTAGTAGTTTTCAAAAAAAGGAAAGTAGTTATCGGATAACTACTACTCTTTTTCGGAAAACTGGTAGTAGTTTTCAGAAAACTATTACCAGTTTTCAGAGAGCCCTATTGCCCCTTTTAGGAATTTCAAACCACTATTCATTGAAAATTCCTATTTAATGGTTTTTTTTCAGCATCATTCAACCTAAGTTTATCTCAAAAAAATCTTCAAAGTTTTTAATAACCAAGAAGTACTTGAAGAAGTGTAAAATCATTCTCATTATTTTCGGATATTTGCATTCTCAAAGAAAATTAAACCATGACTTTAACGATGACCAAACAGAAGCCTGCGCATTCACTGATTGATGAAAGTCTTTTTGCAGAGAATAATTTGCAGTATGATTTATTTCTTGAGGCAGGCTATGAACAATTTTCGATTTGTGTGGTCGAAGTTAATGGGAAATATACAGTGGCTTTGGAACAATATCATTTTCAGAAAGTCAATTCAACCACGTCTTTGGTTAATAGAATTACAGAGATTTTTGCTGCCGATGATTTATTCAAGAGGAAGTTTCGAAAGGTGCATTGCGCTATCATTAATCAGCAATCAACATTGGTGCCTGCGCCGGTTTTTGAGAAGGGAAAGGAGCGGCTTCTTTTGGGCTTGAATGTTTCATTGGAAGAGGATGATTTGATCTTTTCAGAAAGATTGAAACAGACTGATGCCATGAATGTTTTTTCAATTCCACTGGCATTGAAATCATGCATACAAAGGCAATTTTCTTTAGTAGAATATCATCATTATTCGACTGCTCTTTTGGATAATATTCTTTTGGAAAATAAGAAGAGTTCCGAGACATCTGTGAATATAAATATCCATATCTCCTATTTTGAAATCATTATTACGAATCAGAAATCTTTGTTGTTTTATAATACTTTCCACTACACCTCTGCCGAAGATGTGGTTTATTATTTGCTCTTTGTTTTCGAACAATTCAACCTTAATCCAGAAAGCATTAAAGTAAAAATCACAGGTGAACTGGATAAGAATTCTACGATTTATACTTTGCTCTATAAATATGTCCGCGAGTTGTCGTTTGGTCGGAAGCCCACGTCCCTCAAGTATTGCAGCAAGTTGGATACCTTGCCAAAACATTTTTTTTATTCACTTTACAGTTTGCAATTATGCGTATAGTCAGCGGAAAATATAAGGGACGAACGATCAAGACCCCGTTCAATTTGCAGGTAAGACCCACAACAGATTTCGCCAAGGAAAGTTTGTTTAATATCTTGCATAATCAAATAGATTTTGAGGGCTTGATGGTCTTGGATTTATTCGCCGGAACTGGGAATATAACTTATGAATTTGTTTCCAGAGGTGTGGAAGATATTACCACGGTGGAGTTGAATAGCGAGAATGCTTTTTTCATAAAAAACACCTTGAAGATTTTGAAATGCGATCTTGTAAAAGTGCATCGGTATGATGTATTTCGATATTTGAAGAATCATGATGAACCCTTTGATTTGATCTTTGCCGACCCTCCTTTTGAGAATGATTTCACCGAGAAATTGCATGGATTAATCTTTGACAGAAGGCTTTTAAAGCCAGGCGGAATGTTCATTCTTGAACATGATTCCGATAAAGATTTTGATTCGCTGAAAGGATTTGAAGTAAAGAGAGATTATGGCAAAGTCGCATTCAGTTTTTTTAAAGAGAATAAAATTATGCAATGAAAAAAATAGCAGTATTCCCAGGATCCTTCGACCCGATTACTAAGGGGCATCTTGATATTATTGAGCGGGCAGTTCCTATATTTGATGAATTAATAATTGGAATTGGCATCAATACTGAGAAGAAAAATCTTTTTCCATTGGCTCAAAGAAAAGCTTGGATAGAACAAGTAACTTCTAATTTCAATAATGTCAAAGTTGCCGATTATCAGGGCTTAACTGTAGATTTCTGCAAGAGCGTTGATGCCAAATATATAATCAGAGGATTACGTAATGCCGGTGATTTTGAATTCGAAAGATCAATCGCTCAAATGAATGCTGATTTAGCAAATAATATCGAAACAATATTCATGGTAGCACGACCTGAATTATCACATATAGCAAGTACTTTGGTGAGAGATGTCATCAGAAATGGCGGCGATGTAAAAGCCTTTCTTCCTAAAGGAATCATGGTTGATATTCGTTAAAAAAGATTTGAAATTTATTTTTAGCATACTTTTTGAAAGATGAAATTAAACTTCTAAAGATTAATTAATTATAACAAATAAATTAAGAAATGAAAAAGATTATTGATGTCGGAAAAAAGTTAGCCTTGATTGTATTTATCGGCTTTATTAGTTCGTGTTACCCAGTGGCAGTGGCTGTTCGTCCGGGTCCTCCACCACCTCCAATTGTTGTTCGCCCATTGGCTCCATTTCCAGGTACAATTTGGATAGAGGGCGAATATGTTTGGAGCCGCAGAGCCGGTGCTTATGTCATTATACCTGGCTATTGGGCAAGACCTCGGGCACGTGGGTATTGGGTGCCTGGGCATTGGGCTGAAAGACGTGGCGGCTCTTTTTGGGTTCATGGTTATTGGAGATAGATTTCCATAATCTTCAATGAGCCAACGCAAAAGTTATTCAAACTATTTACCGTTATTATTTATCCTGCTAATTCACTTAGCGGGATATTTAATTCTTAGACCTGTTTATCCACATTCAGATGATTATTGTTATGCAGCCGATGCCCATAATTTTCTGCATCACTCCTTTCATCTGACTTATAATAAATTTCAAAATCGCTTCGGAGTTTATCTTCCGACAGCATTATTTTTCCTCCTTTTCGGAATCACTCCATACACCATAAGTCTATGGTCCCTTATAGCAAGTTGCTTAACAATCATCTTTGTTTTTTTATTGGTAAATAAAATTTCAGGTACTTCAATAGCTATTGTGGCAAGCCTTTTAATCGCTATTAATGTATTACAAATAACTTATTCCATTGCTTTATTCCCTGATTTAATAGTTTCATGTTATGCAATACTTGCGATATTGATTTTGTATAAAGGAAGGGAGGAAAAGATAAATTTACTTTATGCAATTGCATTACCAATAGTGTTATTAATAGCCATGTTCACGAAGGAAACAATATTTTTATTACTTCCATTTCTTGTCATAATTCTTATTTTGGATTTAATAAAAAAAGAGCATATAGTATTTTGGAAAAAGACATTCCCATTCTTTGTCATTTCAACAATTTTCTTCTTCCTATTTTTTTGGAAAATAACTGGAGATGCCTTTCATCGAATAAAATCTATGATAGATTTCAAGGACAATTATTTAATGCCCGCAGAGGACGCAATAAAATTGAGGAGCACTTTTCCAACGAACATTTTTCTCTGGATGAATGAAGAATTGGGATATGTATTTCTTATATTATTTTCAATACCTTCATTCGTTTCACTAATAAAATTCAAGAATAACTTTCATTTCTATATATCGCTTTATTCTCTGATATTACTGATAGAATTTATTATCCTTTTTCATACCGAAAAATATGGAGCAGTCTTCCTTCAAGATAGAATTTGGATGCTCTTAATCGCTCCATTGTCCATTGTTTCAGCACCAACCTTGATAGAGAGTAATAAGAGAACATTGATAACTTTATTCTATCTTTTTCTTTTGTTTGGAATTCTAAATATTCCTTTAGTAAAATTCAATCGAGAAGTACTTTATCTTTCCTTTCCATTAATTATTGGGGGATTAATTTTTTTTAACAAAAACAACAAACCTAAGCCATCATATTTTCTCCTTCTGCCATTAATTATTTTATTTATCAATTTCATTTATGGCAATTCAAACTATAGAGTTGCCAGGCTTAGTTCAAGCAATGAAATCAAAGAGCAATTAGATTTATTAAATAATTCAAATGGGAGGAAAATTATTCTATCCAGAGATGGTCTATCAGATGATTACAAAATTTATAATGGCTTCAATGAATACCAAAACCTATCATTTGTAACTTATGATAATGCTGATTCGGTTGTTGATTTTAAAAATGTTTATTGCATAATAAATACTGAAGAATCAGTCATTCCTGTATTCATCAATCAACATCCTGAGGCATGGAAATCTATCTATGAAAAACATAATTTATTTATCTATAAAAAGAATTAGCTGAAATAGCAAAGGGCAGATACATTGCTGCTTCTGCCCTTTGTAATTTCACTTAGGACTTAAAACTTTTTATCTTATTATTCAATAACAACTTTCTTAACCATAGTTTCATTATCAGAAATAACTTCTAAGAAATAAATTCCTTTTGGTTGATTACTAAAATCAAGAGTTTGATTATAAACTCCTGCGGTTTGTTTCTTTTGAACATTATAAATAATTTGTCCGTTTAGATTTGTAAGACGAATAATCATATTAGTATTTTCAGAAGTATAATAATTGATGGTAACCATGCCAGTAGAAGGATTGGGATATACATTCAAAGTATTATCTGCTTTACCTGTTGTTATATTTATCCCAACATTTATTCCTGTCTTTGCAACAAAAATATCAGTTGCTGAGCCAGCAATTAATTTATTTGAACCACTTCCAAATTTACAGGTATCTTGAAAAGATCCGGTAATGTAAACACCATTAGCACCATCCGTTGCGATGCCATAACCATAGTCATTTGATGGACCGCCAGCACCTTGAGAACCTAAAATCGCTCCCGCTGCACTATATTTTGAAATAAAGACATCATAGCCTCCAACAGCATAAAGATAATGGCTCCCGAAGGTAGCTGTATCTTGAAAATCTCCAGTCAAATAAATATTTCCGGCAGCATCAATGGCTATTCCATCTACATCATCAACCTTTGCGCCGCCTGCATTAATCACCCAATTATTAACCCCAAGTTCAGAATATTTTGCAAGGAACAATTGATTAGAATCTGCAGTAATGTTATTGATTCCAAAAGTAGCCAATGAGCCAGGAGTCAAGTATCCTGTAATAATTATATTTCCTGAAGTATCTATTGCAATCCCTTTTACTTCATCATCAGAAGAGCTTCCTGCAGCCTTAGCCCAAGCCCAGTTTCCGGCAGTATCAATGGCTGCAAGGAAAATATCGTTGTTATTCAAACTACCTTGATTTGTGAGTAATGTAGAACCGAATGAAGCAGTATCCTGATAAGTTCCTGTAATATATATTTTTCCTGTGCTATTAGAAAAGCATACTCCTGCCGAATTGTCTCCACCATGCCTGACCCATTTAAATTTTCCAGAATCTGTGGTGTATTTCGCAAGATAAAAATTTCCATTGCCAGTACTGTATATGTGTGTGGTATCAAATAACCCGCTGCCAAAGAATTGACCAGTGATATAAAGATTCCCGAAATTATCTGTGGTAATCCCATTAGCCGTGAGGTTGGAATTCAGCCCAATAGCTTTATGTGCCCATTTAAAATTTCCGCTGGAGTCATATTTTGCAATATAAATTTGATTAAGATTATTACCATGTACGGTGTCATTCCCAACATAAAATGTTGAATCAAAAGTTAGGGTATCATGGAACCGATAATAGGTAGTATCATGTATGAGGGTGGAATCATAAACAATAAAAACATCATGGATGTGAACAGTGGTATTAAACAACATTCCATCATA